>JASFHC010000006.1:0-24111 GCA_050123435.1 Desulfobacterales bacterium | reverse complement strand
GGACAGCAACGGGTATTTATTATTCTTTTCTTTTTTCAAATTTCGCTTTTCCTTTGCATTCACGATCGCAGACTTTTTCGTAATCCGGCTGTACGATGTAGATAACAAATGTTTTCTGTTTGCACCGATCACAAATCATTCTGGTCCCCCTCTTTTTAGCAATTTATTCTTTATCTGTTATGCTATGAAGGAATTTGCCCTATAATAACAGCAAAAATCGTGCCTGATTAGGCAAGTGGAATCAATTCATTAAAATTCAGATAGTTATATCTATTGTAGGAAAATAATCCAAAATATCTTGATATAAAAACCACAATTATTATGTAAATATTTACATATTAGGTAATTCACGTAAGTTAGAAAAAAGGGGTAAATCGTAGGATTGTTTAGAGGGGTTGGTATTTATGTAAAAACCAAAATATATGGCGTGTTGTTGTATAAACAAATGGAGTGTATTTATGGAAAAGGAGCGGAGAGCTTAATAAAAGATACCAGTATTGGGGCTATAAATAATTTTGCAGGCATTGTGATAAAGACAGATTGTACCAAAGGTTCCTTTAAATTAACATTTGATACAGTTTAAACTATTATTTCTTAATTTTTCCCAAACGGGAGCTTGATCCCTTTAGGCAGTTTAAAAGGAAGTTGGGAATCAGATTCCTTCTCTTTTTCGGCTTCCTCTGGACGCTCTTTTTTACCTTCTGACATATTCATACCCATTAGCTCCATCATATTCGAAACTTTTTTATATTCTTTTGGGATTTCGAAATATTTTTTGGCAGGGGCCCCCTCTTTGATGTTCCTTAGTTCCGTAATGGACCCATCCTGAGACTTGGTACGAATGGGCATGTCCAATCTCTTTGACATCCAGACGATAGTTTTTACTGCTCTTTTATAACCCATGAACTCAACGGAAGTTTCAACTTCCTTTTTTGTACACTTAAACCCATTAACATTTTCCGTCCCCAATACTTTTTCATTTCTTGAATCAATGATTTTTTTTGTGGCTTGTTCCATCTCTTTTTCGTTGAGAGGTCTTTCCATATAGAGTTTTCTTTCGGGATTCAATGTCCATCCGACATTTTTATCTCTACGAAAAATCATAACCATATTTCTCTCGTCCCCAGGAGAGATTCCAATCCGCATCTTTTCCGGCATTATGTATATCTTCCCTACATGCTGAACCTTTCCTTTAGAGTCGATCATGACCTGATCCGCTGTATATTTTGTAATTTTACCACCCGAAAAAGCATGTGCATAAGATCCGCTGAAAAAAAATGCCAATGTTACAAAACATACAATCCATAGAATCTTTTCTTTAAAAGAAAACTTACACATTTTTCACCTCACTTTTTGAAAAGGTTTCTAACTGAAATCAAATTTGGAATATATCTTACCATTGTCTCATCATAGACAATTCGATGGATATCAAGCTCGAACTGTAAATATCGAGTTGAGATCGTTTTTAAAATATCCATTTTATGGATAGGAATTATAGCTTAAGCAGTCTTGCAGCGTTCCGTCCGCAAATAGAGTCGATCTCATCTTGTGGTAGCCCGGTCTTTTCAAGCTCCTTGAAATATCTTGCAGGCTTTATCAGCGGAAAGTCACTGCCAAAAAGAATCTTTTCCAGACCGGCAATCTCTTTTGCATACCGGTATATCTGAGGATCATAAAGAAACGGTGATGCAGCTGTATCAAAATATACATTTTCAAGGCATTCTTTTACACTTTTTTTTAAAAGATTGAAAAAGAAAATTCCGCCTCCCCAATGAGCCAGAACGATTTTATTTTCCGGAAATCTTTTGATAAGATCATAAATCTGCTTCATCGTATTCGGCGTCTTGCCCGGATAGATGTGGCCTACCGGTTCATTGGTGTGGATCAAAAAAGGCGCGTCCCTGTCCCGACAGATTTCCATAAGCGGGACCAACTTATCCAGAGCGCTGTCGTCAATTCCGGATTCATAGAAGGCTATTTCGCCGATCCCCGAAAGCCCCCCTTCTATACAACGGACAGCTTCCGGAACTGCTTCCCTATGAAACGGATCAAAACAACTCAAACCGATAAGCCGATCGGGGTATCTATCCACGACTTCCATGATGTAGTTGTTTTGAGCTTGGAATGTTTCCTTGGTTTTCCATGGAAAACCAAACACAACCGATCTATCAACACCCTGATCATCCATTGAAGCGACGATCTCTCTTGCACCCACCAGTTTTGACCCGGGTGAACTATATAAAAGCTTGAATGCAGATTCATTGGAAAAATATTTTTTTCTGTTTTCACGTATAGCTTTCGGGAAAATATGCGTATGAAAATCTATGATCATTGTTATCCACCTCTATCTCGGATGATTTTGAAAAAGAACTCTAAGTTCTTCTGTTTTATCCATTCCCGAACGGTTATGATCAATATCATATTCTATGTTTTTATCAACTGAAATATGTTTGAAAAAACGTAACATCTTAATAAATGATGAATTCGGGTCACTGTGAGTATTTCATAAACAAGAATTTGTTGAGAAATTATGGCAAAATCAATTAAGAAACTAAAAATTAACGGGATCTGCGACTTGCCTCGGGCCATTACTTATGCTAGTATCCATCCATAAATGAAATTTTTTGTTCAAAATCAAGGCATGTGAAAAAAATAACCACAGGCATATGTCTAATATTCCGAGGATTATTTTTTGAACATAACGCAGAGATAGGGCAAAAAGACCATTTGTGGATGGATACTATGCTAATAAATCAAAAAAGGGAGTCAATGTATGCTTTTACTTGATATGCTGATCCATTGAAAGGAGCAGAATATGAAAATCGAGATTAAAAAACCAACAAATAAAGATTTAGAGACAGGGGGTGTTTTATCATGGCCCATATGGGAAAAAGAAATTTCTCGATTCGACTGGTATTATGACAGTACCGAGGAATGCTATCTATTGGAAGGCAAAGTTGTTGTTGAAACAAAAGACGGCGACAAAGTTGAATTCGGGAAAGGAGATTTCGTTATATTCCCAAAAGGGTTGTCCTGTGTCTGGGATATTAAGGCACCGGTAAAAAAGCACTACAATTTTAAATAAAAGCCAACCTGTTAGATTTAGGGTACAAATAGCTATAGCCGGTGGAGCGAGTATTTCCCGATATCAAGCAGGATCTTAAGGTTTTGCAGCAGGTAACCCTCATGATAGACACTATGCTTTCAGTATCAGATAAACGAGATATCCTGCATAGCAGACCAGAAGAATTATTCCATCTTTGCGTGTTATCGTGCAATTCTTTTTCATCATCAGCCACGGCAGAAAACCGACGAATATCATTACCAGGTAATCAACGAGGAGACCACTGGGAATAAAGCCGTCTGGAATAGGAATAGGCCTGACTAAAGAGGCTGCTCCGAGCACGCTCAGTATGTTGAAAACATTGCTCCCCACAAGGTTTCCGATGCTGATATCCATCTCTTTCCTCAATGCGGCAACAACAGAAGTGGCAAGCTCTGGAAGTGAAGTTCCCAGTGCGACAATGGTCAGGCCGATGAACTTTTCACTGACGTTGAATATTTTCATGATAGCAACCGCGGAATCAATAAGCACTTCCGCACCGACCACCACACCGATGATTCCTGCCAAGATACATACAATCTGCCGGGTTCTTGAAGTTACATATTCGATTTTTTCTACGGCATGTGCGAAAGCAACACCATCGCTTTTTAAGTCTCGTCGGGACTCTTTAACGGCAATATAATAATTGAACCATGTATATAAGATAATTCCACCGAAAAGAGACGCACCTTCTATCCTTCCAATTTTCGAGTCAAAAGAGATCAGCAAAAGATATATAGATATGCCGAGCATAATCGGAATGTCCCGACGGTATACCGACCGATTGCTCGTTGTCGGATGTATGCATGCTGCCAAACCCAGAACAAGAGCAATGTTACAAATGTTACTTCCCACAACATTTCCTACGGCGATCATGCTTTTGTCTTTAATCGAAGATACGACACTGATAAACAGTTCAGGCGCCGAAGTCCCGAATGCAACGACAGTTAAGCCGATGACAAGTGGTGTCAGACCGAGATTACGAGCCAAGCTCGAAGATCCTTTTACAAGCCAGCTGGCACCATAATAGAGCATCAACAGACCGATAACAAAATAGACCAGATCCAGTATCATACACAAAAGTTCCGAAAGATTTATTTAATATTTTATCCGTATCAAACTTACCTGATAAATGTAACCCCTTGAACCAAATAAATTACTCAATATCTTTTAGTTTCTATGAAAACCCATTAATCCAGAGTTTCAAGTATTCCAACATTCCCTCCGAGTCGCAGGCTCTACAGGCCGGAGGCCAATTGATAACCTTTTATTTTTAAGTATTTTATGAAAAAAATTTTTCAATAAACAGTGCCCGAATAAGTCCGGGATCAATTTATGAGATATACATAATTTTTCTAATTATACTAATGAATTAAATCCAATTTAAGCGTTTTAAGCATTTTCCCGGCCCTCTCGGAGTTAGGAAAAATGGTTGCATATAGGCTTCGAGTTAGGGTAAACATTTAACAATTTAAATTGCAGTTTGGGAGAATCCATATTGCACTATGAAGGAAATATCATCCGGCCGCCCAGTGAAGCCAACAGCATTCTGCTGCAGATAACTGTGGGGTGCTCCAGGAATAAGTGTACATTCTGTGGGGCATACAAGGGGGAACGGTTCCGTATAAAAGCGGATTCTATTATCATGGAGGATATCGCTTTTGCGACAAACTTCTGCAAACGCCAGCGCCGTGTGTTTCTTTGCGACGGAGATGCGTTAATTGTTCCCCAGAAGAGGTTGCTGAACATCCTTTGCGAAATTGAAAAGAAGCTTCCTTGGGTAACTAGAGTTGGCGTATATGCAAATGCTAAAAGTTTGAAAATGAAAACCCTTGACGATCTCAAAGCATTGAAGGCCCATGGCCTGGGTATCGTCTATCTGGGACTCGAAACCGGTGATGATGTTACATTAAATAAAATCAAAAAGGGCGCTACATCCGAACAAATGATCCAAATGGGGAAAAAAGTAAAGGCGTCGGGTATCAAACTCTCCATTACCGTTTTATTGGGCATTGCGGGCAAAACACGCTCAAAAATTCATGCCCGCGAAACCGGCCGGGTACTTTCAGCCATAGATCCCGAATATATTGGCGCACTGAGCCTTATGCTCATCCCCGGTACGCCGCTTTATCAGGATTATGTTTCAGGAGATTTTACACTTCTTGAACCTGATGAAATGCTGTATGAACTGAAAAATATGATTGCCGCTACGGAACTTTCCAAAGGGCTTTTCCATGCAAATCACGCGTCAAATTACCTTCCCATCAAGGCACGTCTGCCAAAAGACAAAGCCATGACGCTGAGTCTTATTGACGAGGCTTTATCAGGTAAAATAGCGTTGAAACCGGAATATTTGAGAGCTTTTTAAATAATTTGTATCCATTTAGCCCGTTGAAAAAAATATCGCATTAATATAATTACCTCCTCAGAAAAGAATCACCGGAATGCTTGTTGGAATCGTTGTTAAGAAAACTGAAATGAACCAACAATTTTAAAAAAGGAGAAACCAATCATGAATCAGGGCTTGTCTGAAGGTCGGGAAAACATCGATGAGATTTGTATTAATACTATTCGCGCCCTTTCCATGGATGCTGTTCAAAAAGCCAACTCAGGCCATCCCGGTGCGCCAATGGGTCTTGCTCCCACCGGGTATGTCTTATGGACTCGTGTGATGAAACATAATCCCAAAAATCCTGGCTGGCTCGACAGGGACCGATTTGTGCTTTCATGCGGACATGCCTCAATGCTTCTTTACAGCCTGCTTCATCTTTCGGGTTATGGTGTAACTCTGGATGATATAAAAAATTTTCGTCAATGGGGCAGTAGAACTCCGGGACATCCTGAGTTTGGTCATACTCCGGGAGTTGAAACCACAACCGGCCCTCTGGGTCAGGGCTTTGCAAATGCCGTGGGAATGGCTATGGCCGAACGGCACCTTGCAGCCCGATTTAATCGTAATGAATATGAAATTGTCGACCATTTTACATATATGATGTGCGGGGACGGAGACATGATGGAAGGGGTATCTTCCGAAGCTGCATCCCTTGCCGGGCATCTGGGTCTTGGCAAACTCATTTGCATTTACGATGACAACAAAATCTCAATCGAAGGAAGCACGGACATAACCTTTACGGAAGACGTTGCCGATCGATTTAAGTCCTATAACTGGCATATTCTCAAAGTTGATGATGGAAATGATATTGATGCAATTTTCAATGCTCTTCAGAAAGCCAAAGCCGAAACCGAACATCCGTCACTGATCGTCCTGCGAACCCACATTGCTTTTGGAAGCCCCAATAAACAGGATACGGCCGATGCTCATGGCGCACCCCTTGGTGAAGAGGAGGTGCGCTTGACAAAAAAAAATCTGGGTGTTCCTGAAGATCTCTCTTTCTTTATACCCGATCAGGCGCTAAATAAATTCAGAGAATGCATCAACGCAGGAAAAGAAGCTGAAGCCGTGTGGCAGGAGGTCTATCGGGCGTACAGCAAAGAATATCCTGAGCTTGCAAAACAATGGGTTGATGCCATGAGCGGTTTTTTAACATCCGAATGGGATTCCGAAATACCCGAATTTTCAGTGGCTGAAGGTCCCATTGCAACCCGTGCAGCATCCGGTAAGGTTCTGAATGCCATTGCAGATAAAGTCCTTACACTTATCGGCGGTTCTGCGGATCTGGCCCCTTCCAACAAAACATATATGAACGCCTTCCATGAATTCCAGAAAGGTGCTTACCACGGCCGCAATATTCGCTTCGGGGTTCGGGAACATGCCATGGGAGGAATACTCTCCGGAATGTTCCTTCATAACGGACTACGGCCTTATGGCGGAACGTTTCTTGTTTTTGCCGATTATATGAGGCCGGCAATTCGAGTTGCCAGCCTTATGAACCTGCCGATCATATACGTCTTTACTCACGACAGTATTGCGGTGGGCGAAGACGGCCCCACTCACCAGCCCATTGAACAACTTGCCGGCCTGCGGGCAATTCCAGGCCTTACGGTTATCCGCCCGGCAGATGCTTCTGAAACCGCTCAGGCATGGCGTCAGGCTATAAACAACACGAGAGGTCCGGTCGCTCTGATCTTAAGCCGTCAGAAACTTCCGGTAATAAACCCAAACCATATAGAGAACGGTCTGGCAAACGGAGCTTATATCCTGTCGGATTGCCCGGGCAAACCCGATATTATCCTGATTGCCACGGGTTCGGAAGTTCATATTACCCTCGAAGCCCAAAAGCGCCTTGCCCTGGAAAATATCGCCGCCCGAGTTGTGAGCATGCCGAGCTGGGAGCTTTTCGAACAAACCCCTCGAGAATACAAAGACCGTGTACTTTTGCCGGATGTAGCCGTACGTCTTGCCATAGAGGCAGGTTCTCCCATGGGATGGGAGCGCTATGTCGGAAACAGCGGCGCTATTATCGGCATAAAAGACTTTGGTGCTTCCGCACCAGGTGGAACCGTAATGAAAAAATTTGGCTTTACCTCTGAAAACATTGTTCAAAAGGCGATGGATCTTTTGAAAAAATGGTCCGTTTATTAACCGTTCGCACAACGTTGCGGTCAATATGAGGTTACGGTTCTCACTGCCTTAAAATTAATAATAAAAAATTTCAAAACAAAAAAAGGCGGAATCAGAAATGATACCGTCTTATTTATTTGCTCAACACCTATGTTTTTGCTATTATAAAAATCTGCCGGTCAAAAGGATGAATTCATCATTTTTTAAATCTTATAGAGATGAATTATGAATCAAACCGTAAGAGAGGCGATCTATCGAGCTGTGGAAGCAGAACCGTTTGCACGGGCTATGGAAATGGAACTTGTGGAGCTGGACCTTGGATATTCCGCGGTGGAAATGATCTATAATCCACAAACCATGAACAATATTTATAGTAGAGCCCATGGCGGGGTTATTTTTGGCTTAATCGACGAAGCATTTGAGGCGGCCGGTCAGACAGAAGGGACGGTAGCCGTAGCTTTAAACGTGAGCGTAACCTATGTGTCCAGCCCCGAACCGGGGAAGCGTTTACGGGCTGAAGCCCGGCAAGTCAGCCGGACCAAGAAGACATCCAGCTTTGATATCAAGGTAACGGATAAGGATGGACAGTTGATCGCCACATGCCAGGCACTGGCGTATCGTACCGGCAAGCCCATACCCTTTCTGTGACACTTTTGTAAAAAGTCAACGGCGCGCTCCGCAAGGAAAAGACATTTTACGGGTTTGTTTTGCTTTGGAGGTCCAGGAGTTAAAATACAATGCAGATCTCACAAAATGCACTAAAAATATTACAAAAAAGATATTTTGCCAAAGGTGAAACCTGGGAAAAATTGTGTGGCAGGGTAGCCCATAAAGTAGCAGGCGCCGAAGAAAAGCCTCAAGACCGTGCCACATGGGAAAAAGAATATAAAGACATTATGATGAAGCTGGATTTTTTACCCAACAGCCCCACGTTGCGAAATTTTGGCAGAAATCAAGGGTGTGGAAGCGCCTGTTTTGTTCTTCCGGTGGAAGATAGTCGACGAAGTATTTTTAAAACACTGTCTGACGCCGTGGATGTTCAGGCCTACGGAGGTGGAACAGGGATGAGCTTCTCAAGCCTTCGCCCCAAAGGAGACCGGATTGCTTCCACCGGAGGAACGGCTTCAGGCCCGCTCTCTTTCATAGAAATTTTCGATTTCACCATCGGAGATATCATAAAACAAGGAGGCACCCGAAATGGTGCCAATATGGGAATCCTTCGGGTTGATCATCCGGATATTGATAGCTTTTTAACCGCAAAAACTCTGGAGGGAGAGCTGAAAAATTTCAATTTGTCTGTGGGCATCACAGATGCATTTATGAACGCTGTTGAGAATGACAAAGATTATAATCTGGTGTTTAATGACAAGATTTACAACGCCTTTTCTGCACGAGAAATTTGGGAAACAATTATTGATGGCGCCTGGAGAAACGGAGAACCGGGTATTGTTTTTTTAGATACCATTAACAAAAACAATCCCCTGCGCCCCATGGGTGAAATTGAGGCCACAAACCCTTGTGGAGAACAGCCGCTTTTGCCTTATTGTTCCTGTAACCTTGGATCCATAAATCTTTCCCGTATGGTCAGTGGTAATTGGGTTAAAGGAAAAGCAAAAGTTGATTGGGAAAAACTGCGTAACATCGTTCGGATCGGCGTACGTTTCCTGGACTCGGTAATAACGGTAAATAATTATCCTATTGTGGAAATTGAAAAAATGACCTTGAAAACCAGACAGATCGGCCTGGGAATCATGGGCTTTGCCGATATGTGCATCAAGCTCCACATTCGATACGGATCCGATGAGTCTGTGAATCTGGCAAAAGAAATAATGACTTTTATTTACGATATTGCCAATGAAACCTCCATTGGACTGGGCAAAGAAAAAGGTGTGGCGCCGGTCTACGATGATTATGAATTTTCCGTTCCCAAAAGACGCAACGGCACACTGACCACCGTTGCTCCCACAGGTACGATCTCATTGATTGCCAATTGCTCATCGGGTTGTGAACCGAACTTTGCATTTAGCTATACCAAGGAGTGTCTGGAGGGAGAAAAGCTTGACATGGTTCCCGATGTGGTCCGGGAATGGTTTAAAGAGAAGAAAACCGAATCTTTGCCGGATTTTTTTGTCACTACAAATGATGTATCCGTTGAAGAACACATCATGATACAGGCCGCATTTCAGAACAACGGCGTTGATTCAGGCGTATCAAAAACGATCAATGCACCATACGACACCGATAAGTCCGAGATTTCCCAAGCCTTTTTCAAAGCATGGAAAATGGGGTGCAAGGGAATTACATTTTACCGGCAAGGTTCCCGTGATGTTCAAGCTTTATATACAAAAAAGGAGAAGGTAGAACCCGAAAAAATAGCTAAATTAGCTAGAGGAGAACTCAAACATCGTCCCAGGGCAACCACCGGACCGAGTCTCAAAATGAAAACCGCCTGCGGCAAACTCTATGTTGATCCTCATTTTGACAAAGACGGAGTGGTGGAAGTTTTTATCAGAACCGTAGGCGGAGGCTGTGCTGCAAACACCAAGGCTCTGGGTGTTCTTTTGTCTTACTGTCTCCGAGCCGGTGTGTCTCCTGAAAAGATAATCCGCTCCATGAAATCTATCCATTGCCCTGCTTGTACAAAGGCAATTTCTTCAGGAAAAGATGTGGAGGTAAACAGTTGTGCGGCCGGCATGGGCAAAGCCCTTGAGGTTTCCATAGAAAATGCCGACGTGTACCGTGACGTTGCAAAACGGATTCAAAATACAGACATTCATTTTAACGAACATAATGCAGCAAAAATCAACGATATTTGCTGTCCTGATTGCGGTGCACCGGTTCATCGGGCCGAAGGCTGTATGGTTTGCTCCAACATGGAATGTGGGTGGACCCGGTGCTAGATTTATTTTTCCTTATCAAACCCACAACAACCATATTTTTCTCGGTTGACATGTAACCGACTTTTATTTATAGTTATCTTTGTCCAAAAATCTTTTTTTTTACTTTCCTTGTTCTTATTTCAATCTTTAATTTTATGGAGAGGTGTTTCAAAATGGCGAATAAATGGGTATATCTTTTTGGTGAAGTTGAAGAAGCAAAAAACTATGTTGGCGATGATTGGGAAAACGTGCGCGGATTGTTGGGCGGCAAGGGTGCCAATTTAGCGGAAATGGTGCGCATTGGCATACCGGTTCCTCCCGGTTTTACCATAACTACCGAGGCATGCAATGCCTATTTAGCGGCGGGTGGAGCCTTTCCAGAGGGGCTGGGTGAACAGATAAAACAGGGAATGCAAACCGTCGAGGCTGCCACCGGCAAGAAATTCGGTGACCGAAAGAATCCATTATTGATTTCATGCCGCAGCGGCGGAAAGTTTTCCATGCCGGGTATGATGGACACGGTGCTCAACATCGGCCTCAATGACGAAACCGCAATGGGAATGATCGAATTAACCGGCGATGAACGTTTTGTGTACGATTCTTATCGCCGTTTGGTGCAAATGTTCGGCAGTGTTGTAATGGGTGCTCCGGATGAGGCGTTTGAGGAAGTCATTACCGAAGCCCGTCTTAAAGCAGGTGTCAAAACCGATACGGAATTGACGGCTGATGCCTGGAAAAACGTGACTGCCAAATTTAAATCCATTTTCAGGCGATATGCCAACCGAAATTTTCCGACCGATCCAAAGGAGCAACTCATGTTGGCAACTGAGGCTGTTTTCAAGAGC
Source organism: Desulfobacterales bacterium (assembly GCA_050123435.1). GTDB lineage: Bacteria > Desulfobacterota > Desulfobacteria > Desulfobacterales > UBA11574 > S5133MH16. Next base: position 12,762 of record JASFHC010000006.1, on the reverse strand, counting down.
TGGAACGGCAAGCGGGCGGTTGACTATCGCAATGCCGCCGGTATTCCACATGATTTGGGCACCGCGGTCAGTATCCAGACCATGGTTTTCGGCAACATGGGAAATGACAGTGCTACTGGTGTTGCCTTGACGCGCAACGGCACTACCGGAGAAAATCGCATTGAAGGTGACTATCTTACCAATGCACAGGGAGAGGACGTGGTTGCCGGTATACGACTCACGGATGACATTTCAAAACTTAAAGAGGAGATGCCCACGGCCTATGACGAATTCGAGCAGATCACCAAGAAGCTGGAGAAACACTATCGTGAGATGCAAGATGTGGAATTTACAATTGAAAAGAGCAAGCTGTGGATGCTCCAGACGCGAGACGGCAAGCGTACGGCACAGGCCGCTGTTCGTATCGCAGTTGATATGGTGAAAGAAGGTTTGATAACGCGCGAGGAAGCGGTTATGCGTGTTTCTCCGGAGCAGGTTGACTTTTTCCTGCACCCGCAGTTTGATCGGGAAGCCATCAAAAAGGCCAAAGCATCCGGGGAAATGCTGGCCACCGGCCTTAATGTTTCACCGGGCGCAGCTTTTGGCGTGGTTGCCCTTGACGCCGATATCGCTGAATTATGGGCCAAAGAAGAAAGCAAAGACGTCATCATGGTCCGCCCTGAAACCCGGCCGGACGACGTACACGGCATGCTGGCCTCTCAGGGGATTCTGACCAGCCGGGGGGGGCGAACTAGCCATGCGGCTTTGGTTGCCCGGCAGTTTGGCAAGCCGGCCGTCGTGGGTGTTTCGGCCCTTGAAATCGACATGGCGCATCGCCAGATGAGTGTGAACGATCAGATTATCAAAGAAGGTGACTGGATCTCCATTGACGGTACGACGGGCGAACTTTATGTGGGCAAACTCAAGACCATGGTGCCCGACATTAAGGATCCGTGGCTGATGAAGATACTCTCCTGGGCGGATGAGTTTCGTCAACTGGGCGTCTGGACCAACGCCGACTATCCGGCCGACGCTCAGCGCGCACGGGATTATGGTGCAGAGGGGATCGGTCTGTGCCGCACGGAGCACATGTTTTTTGAGGCCGAGCGACTTCCTTTTGTTCAGAAGATGATTATGACGGATCTACCCAGTGAAAGGCGCGAGGCACTTGATGCACTACTTCCCTTCCAGCGGGAAGACTTTGCCGGCCTTTTCCGTGTGATGGACGGTCTGCCGGTCATTATTCGTCTAATTGATCCGCCGTTGCACGAATTTTTACCCAACCATGTGGACCTGATGCGAGATTTGACCGACTGTAAGATTCGTCTGAAAGAAGCTAGCACTCTTGAGGAAATCAACAAGCTTCTGGATCAAATCGCCAAAGAAGAACAAATACTTAAACGGGTCGAAAGTTTGCATGAATCCAATCCCATGCTGGGCCTGCGCGGTGTGCGCCTGGGGATTCATATTCCGGAACTGACCTCCATGCAAGTTCGTGCCATCTTTGAGGCCGCGTGTATGGTGGCCAAAGAGGGTATCGACGTACACCCCGAGGTGATGATCCCTCTGACCAGCCATGTGAACGAGCTAAAAGTTCAGCGAAAGGCCCTTGAGGCCGAGGCTAAAAAGGTTATGAAAGAACAGGGCATTAAGCCGAAATACAAGTTCGGAACCATGATTGAAATACCCCGTGCCGCCCTTACTTGCGATCAGATCGCCGAGTATGCAGCCTTTATATCTTTTGGTACCAATGATCTGACCCAGACAACCTTCGGGATTTCCAGAGACGATGCCGAAGCCGGGTTTTTGATTGAATACATGGAAAAAGAAATCCTGCCGGATAATCCTTTTGCAGTGATCGACCGGGACGGCGTGGGTCTGCTTATGAAAATGGCAGTTGAAAAAGGACGGGCCGTAAGACCCGACCTGGAATGCGGTATCTGTGGTGAACACGGCGGTGATCCCGAATCTATTCAATTATGCCATGAGCTGGGATTAACCTATGTTTCATGCTCCCCTTTCCGGATTCCCGTGGCACGTCTGGCTGCCGCTCATGCAGCACTGCGTGACAAAAAAACTTAATCCAGATGTTAGGTTTAAGGAGGAAGCGACCCATGGCACTTTTTCTGGTTCAGCACGGCAAGAGTTTACCCAAGGATGAAGATCCGAAAAAAGGTCTTTCGCCAGAGGGAATTGCTGAAACAAAGCGTATCGCAGAAGTGGCCAAAGCATACAATGTTCAGGTATCAGGCATAACCCACAGCGGTAAGACCAGGGCTCGACAGACCGCTGAAATCATTTCATCTGTCCTGGAGCCCAAAGGTGGAGTAGAAGTAAGCAGCGGGTTGAATCCGATGGATGATGTAACAGCTTTTGCCGATAAAATAGACAGTACGGCCAATCGTATGATTGTCGGTCACCTGCCGTTTATGGAACGAATGACGTCATTTTTAATAACGGGTTCCATCGAAAAGCCGGTCTTTAAATTCCAAAACAGCGGTATTGTTTGCCTGGATAAAGACCCTGCCACCCAGTTCTGGATGATTAAATGGACCCTTATGCCCAATATCGGGTAGTGCCTGCATTATGAGGCTGATTTCGATTTCTCGACATATCTTCGTATGCCGTTTACGATACCCTCGCACAAATGCTCCTGATAGCTTGCACTGGTCAAGCGTTTGCATTCTCTGGGATTGCTAATAAAAGACGTTTCTATTAATACGGCGGGCATCCGTGCGCCAAGAAGCACATAAAACGGCGCCTTTTTAACCCCGTTGTTTTTGACGTGAGTGTACCTTGATCTTAGGTACTTGTATGAAGAATCCTGAATATAACTTGCCAGGAGTCTGGATTCATCAATTTTTGTGTTTTGCATAATATCTGTTAAAATGGTTTGCAAATCACTAATGTTCTTTGTTGAAGTGGCATTTTCGCGGGCCGCCACCGTTATCTCTGAATGATCTGTGGCCAGGTTCAGAACATAGGTTTCAATTCCGGATGTGCTGTGATTTTTTGAATCATTGGTATGTATGGATATAAAAAGGTCTGCATTTTTCGTGTTTGCTACTGCAGTCCGTTCTTCAAGTGTAAGATAAGTGTCCCTATTCCGGGTCATGAGAACCTCGTATGGAAGTTTTTTCTGGATTTTTTTGGCAAGCCGTCCGGCAATTTGAAGCGCAATATCTTTTTCATACACTTTCTTTAAATAGCCGGAAGATCCAAAATCGTGTCCTCCGTGGCCCGGATCCACAACGATTAGGGGACGGTTACGTTGCGGTTGTTGGGGTAACCCCCTTTTAGTACGCCTCTTTCCGGAAATTGCAGTTGTTTTCCTTTGAGATCTTGCCGTAGACTTAGCAACCATAAAATCTCCTGACATATCCAGGACCACTCTGAACGGGTGTTTGAGTGAAAAAATTTTATATGTTTTAATAGACTTGATATCAACCACAACCCGAACCACATTAGGTGTATACTGGCCGGCACGCACATCCCTGAGCAAATTATCGCTGATGGGTATAAATTTTTTTATGTTTTTTCCTTGTATGCTGTTTTTCAAATCAACATACAGGCGCTGCGGCTTATTAATGTCAGGATCTTTTTGAAGGAGTCTGTGGATAAAGGATGTTTCCCGGCTGGCATCAATAACTACACGGGTGTAGGTAGGATTGGACCAGTAGCGAATCCCTGTTATGATTGCAGTGTTGTCAACAGTTTTTCGGGTACTCAAGGAAGTCTGAGGCGTTGCCGGGGTATATTTTTTTTTCGTCTTGCTCGTCCGAGTTACTCCTTTTGACTTTCTGTTTTCCGACACATCTGTCTCAAGGGGTCTTATTGCCGCTGCTGCTTTTGCTCGGTACCGGCTTTTGGGATAACTTTTTATAATCCGCCTGAAAACCTCTATGGCCTCATGTTTATCAGACTTTCGATGAGATCGTTCGTAAAGTTCTTTATAAAGCTTCCCGGACATATACATGCCCGCGGGCGCCCAGGGATTTGATGGGGACTGTTTGTAAACCGACTGAAACTTATTGATACACCTTAGCCAGTTGTGTCTGTATTTTTGACTTCCCGGATCTTTTCGAAGCTCATAGTAGCATGCCTCCGCCTTAAAATACCTGTTTTTTGCCGTCACGGCACATGAAACGCAGATCTGTAAAATTCCAACACTCCATATAACAATCAAACAGTTTTTGATGAACTTGTTATGCCACATAACATTTTGAAAATGCAGGTTTGTTAATAGTAACCTGTTTATGCCATCATTCCAATTGTAAGCGAAGCGAGTTCATTTGAATTATACGGCCAATAAGACAAAATAGCAAACACAACCATCGTAATTTTTTGACAGTTGTCAAATCCTATGAATCCAATGAGTAGGGATTTTAGGTTTTTGATCTGCAAAATATAAAATCTTTATTGGTTTGGGTTGACAATTTGTTTGTATTGCGTTAACGGGTGCGATTAACAGGGCTAACCAGATAGCAGATAAAGAATGAAGGGACAGATTCTTAAAATATTGAGAGCAGAAAGTGACGTGGTTTCCGGAGAAACGCTCAGTTCTCACTTAAACATTTCCAGAGTCTCTATATGGAAACATATTAAAAAGCTCCAGGAATTTGGATACAATATCCAGGCAACACCCAAAGGATACCGTCTGATAAACGATCCTGACGTCCTTTATCCGTGGGAATTTGGGGATAGAGAATTAAAAATCCATTATTTTGATAGGGTTACCTCCACAATGGATGTTGCCGGAAACCTTGCAAGAAACCATGCTCCTGATTTTACCGTTGTCATTGCGGGACGTCAAAGCAAAGGACGGGGTCGTTTGAAAAGAACCTGGCTCTCATCACAAGGCGGGCTCTATTTTACCATTATACTCCGGCCGCAGATACCGCCGGCGTTAAGTTCACGGGTCAACTTTGCCGCATCCATGATTCTAGCCCGAACCCTGAGCAACATGTTTCATATTGATGCCAGGGTAAAATGGCCTAACGATATCCTTATCCATGAAAGAAAGGTTGCGGGATTACTCTCTGAAATGGAGGCCGAAACCGATATGGTTACGTTTATCAATATCGGTATGGGTGTAAATGTTAATAATGATCCTTCTCCTCGTGAACCCATGGCCATATCACTTAAGAAAATTCTTGGCAGGAATATTTCTAAAAAACAGCTTTTATCCGAATTTCTTAATGAATTTGAAAATCGTATGAACAACGGAACTCTGGACAATGTGATCTCTGAGTGGAAAACCTATACTATGACCATCGGCCGACAGGTAACAGTTGTAACCCCCCATGATGAGTTCAAAGGTCTTGCCATGGATGTGGACGACACCGGCGCACTAATGTTGAAGCTACAAGACGGATCAATAAAGAAAATTATCTATGGCGATTGCTTTCACTAAAGTCTGCATCAATTGTTTTTGAAAAATATGATAAATTCTGCATTGGACTCAAAATCAAATACGTTAACGACTTAGTGCCCGAACGAAAACTATGATTTTTCGTTAAGATCAAGGAAGACGAAAATTTTAACTGCAGGAATACTGTTAGTATTTCGAGGATTAAAATTTGAGTCTGACGCAGATATTGGCGGAAAAGACAGTTTTCGTTCAGGAACTACTTAACAGTTGAACTTCGAACTTCTAAGCCTCTGAATCCTGAACGCTTAATATGATTATATATGATTGCCGCTAAACAACTTCAAATGACCGTATATGCCTCGCTTTTGGCCGCGCTTACCGCGGCAGGCGCATACCTGGCAATACCCATAGGTCCGGTTCCGATTATTCTTCAAAATCTTTTTATATTTCTTTCAGGCCTGTTACTAGGCTCTAAGTGGGGTGTTGCAAGTGTAGGAGTTTATCTTCTAGCAGGTGCTTTGGGTCTTCCGGTATTTTCCGGCGGGGTGGGTGGAATAGGGCGATTTGCAGGACCTACGGGCGGATACCTTTTGGGGTTTCTTCCATCAGTCTATGTGATCGGATTGATCACCGAAAAAACAGAGAACCGTGTGATCTTTGATGTATTGGCTATGGTCTGTGGCGGTATCATTATTTATGCTTTCGGCGTAACATGGTTGAAAGTATTAACTGGTATGACATTGGCTAAGACACTGGCGGTGGGAATGTATCCGTTTATTTTAGGCGACGCCCTAAAAATTGCCGCAGCGATACCCATTGCGAAAGCATTACGACCGGTAATTTACAGAGATCAGGTGCCAGTAATTCGCCGTCATGAGACAGAAGTCATCGGGCGGAGGTCTGAAGAACAGAAGATCGGAAGGTGAGAAGACTGGACGCTGAGAGAAAAACTAACCTTCTTAACTTCATGTTCTCAAAAAAGTCACAAGTCAGAGATGATGTCGTGAATATCATTGAAATAAAAAACCTGAGCCACCGATTTGCCGACGGTACGCTCGGACTGAAAAACATAAGTCTTACCATCCAGGAAGGGTCGTTTGTTATTATTGCCGGGCAGAATGGGTCCGGAAAAACCACTCTTTTAAAACATCTGAACGGACTTCTTTTGCCGACCGCCGGAACGGTTCATCTGGCCGGAAACCTGGTGTCGAAAAATCTTGTCAAAGCGAGACAGATGGTTGGAATGGTATTCCAGGATGCCGACAGTCAGATTGTGGGTCAAACGGTTTATGATGATGTCGCATTTGGCCCGGAAAACCTTTGTTTGGACAGAAACGAAGTTAAAAGACGGGTGTCCAACTCATTGAAAATTGTTGACATGCTCAATTTTGAGGATCAAAAACCCCATTTACTTTCGGGCGGAGAAAAACGCAGGCTTGCCATCGCGGCTATCCTGGCCATGGAACCTAACGTACTGGTTTTTGACGAACCGTTTTCCAGCCTTGATTATCCAGGTATCAAACAGGTTTTAAAACAGATTATTTCTCTCCACCGGTCCGGCCACACCATTCTTGTTGCAGCCCACGATTTGGAAAAGGTAATTGCCCATGCGGATCGTCTGATCATAATGAAGGATGGAAGAGTGGTAAAAGACGGAATACCCTCTCAATTGCTTGGAGACCTTGAGGTCTTTGGCATAAGAGAGCCCTGCGCTTCCCGCCTGGGGATGGAGGTTCCATCATGGCTGAATTGAGCGCTTTCAATTTCCGTCCCGGATCTTCCGTCCTCCATGGACTGGATGTTCGATTTAAATTATTATTTCTTGTCCTTATCAGCCTTACCAGTCTGAGATCATATCCTGTATCACTTTCAGTTTTAACCCTGGTGTTGATTGCTGCACTATTGCATGCCCAACGATCTTTGAGATCTATTTTAAGAGCGTTTCAGTATGTTTTTGTGTTTCTTGGGTTTATTTTTTTTGCCCGTGCATTATCTGTCCCCGGATCAGTGGTTATCGAATTCATGACCGTTTCAATCACGCGGGAAGGCATCTATGACGGCGTCTTGGTTTGTTGGCGGCTTGTGATTGTTGTTTTGACCGGATTAGCGTTTGTTTTGACAACACGGCCTTCAGAGATTAAAGCCGCCGTTGAGTGGCTTCTTAACCCTTTTCCTTTTATCCCGTCTAAAAGGATTGCCACCATGATGAGCCTGATCGTACGGTTTATTCCTGTTATTTTCGACCAGGCTAGGGAAACCGCTGATGCCCAGCGGGCAAGAGGAGTGGATAATAGAAAGAATCCGGTTTATCGATTGAGAAAACTCGGAATTCCGCTGATGCGGCGAACCTTTGAACGGGCGGACAAGCTGGCAATTGCCATGGAGGCCCGATGTTATTCTGAAAACAGAACAGATCCCGGACTTTGTGCACGCTTAGGGGACTGGGCAGCTCTTTTTGTGGTCATTTGCCTTTGCATGTTTATTGTTGTATGGTAAAAATCATGTAGCAATTTTATAAAAGGAGCAACGTCAGTTGAAAATCATAATCGTGGGTGCCGGCGAGGTGGGATTTAACATTGCAAGCCATCTGGCTTTTGAAAATAAAGATGTAGTGGTCGTTGACAATAACCTCGATGCTATTCGATATGTATCTGATAATATTGATGTTCAAGTGCTCAAAGGCTCCGGAAGCAGCCCGGTTGTTTTGAAGGAAGCAGGCATCAAAGAGGCGAATATCCTCCTTGCAGTTACAGATAGTGATGAAACCAATCTGGTGGCATGTCTTGTTGCAAATATAATTTCTCCAACAACAAAAAAACTGGCACGTATCCGTGGCGCCGACTATGATGAATATCATGATACCTTCCGTGATCATACCCCCCATATCGACACATTAATTAATCCGGATATCGAGGTTGTAAAGACAATCGATAGGATTATGAATGTACCCGGTGCGGTGGATGTGGATGATTTTGCCGATGGTCGTGTTAAATTTGTCGGGATACATTTGGACAAGTCGGCACGGCTGTCCGGTGTCCGCCTTTCCGAAATTTCAGATAAAATCGGAAAGAAAGGCCCGCTGATTGCTGCGGTAATACGAGATGAAGAACTGATTATACCCAGAGGAAATGACATACTCCTGGCGGGTGATTTGGTCTATTTTATTAGCGAAAAAGACAATTATTTAGATTCCCTGGCAATTTTTGATAAAAAGATGGAGCCGATTGGCAGCGTTTTGATTATCGGCGGCGGGAATATCGGATTCAGGCTGGCCAACCTGCTTGAAGAGAAAGCTGTCCATACCAAAATAATTGAAAAGAATCCGGACCGATGCACCCAACTTGCCGAGAGGCTTGACAAAGCTGTTATTTTGCATGGAGACGGTTCTGATCAAGAGCTCTTGAGAGAAGAGAATATTCAGAATATGGATGTTGTGATTACCCTCACTGAGGATGAAGAAACCAATATTTTAACGTCTCTGCTTGCCAAGCGGATGGGTGCCGGTAAAACAATAACAAAGATCAGTAAGGTCAGCTATTTGCCCTTGATGTCGATGATCGGTCTTGAGCAGGTGGTGAGCCCGAGACTTTCGGCTGTAAATACCATCTTACAGCATATTCGCCGGGGCAAGGTGCTTTCGGCCAAAGCAATTAAAAATGAACAGGCTGAAATTATGGAAGCTATCGCCCTGGAAACTGCAGACGTTGTAGGAAAACCCATAAAGAAAATTAATATTCCCAAAGGCGCCCTGATTACGGGTATCATCCGCAACGACAATGTCATTATCCCCTCTGGTGAGAGCGTCATTGAGCCCAATGACAGGATAATTATCTTCTCAACAAGACAGGCCATCCCCAAGATCGAAAAGATCCTCGCCGTAAAACTGGAGTATTTTTAGATGCGGTGGCATTTCATTCTGAGTATTGTCGGAATATTACTCTTTTTTTTGGGGCTGTGTATGTTATTTCCCCTTTTTTTTGGTCTTTATTACAAGGATCAAAGTGTGATTCCGCTGCTTAAAGCCATGGGGATAACCCTGGCTGCCGGATTCTCACTGATTGTTTGTTTCAGAAGTGTAAAGGTAGATTATATCAGTCATCGTGAAGGGATGGCAATTGTAGCCATCGGATGGACAGCTATCGGCTTCTTCGGGGCATTCCCCTTTTATCTGGGATCTGAATTCGGTACTTTTATTGATGCGTTTTTTGAATCTGTTTCCGGATTTACAACGACCGGATCATCGATTTTGACGAATATACAGGGGGTATCAAAAGGACTTCTTTTCTGGCGAAGTTTTATCCAGTGGCTGGGCGGAATGGGCATTATCGTTTTATCCGTGGCAATTCTGCCTTTCTTGGGTGTTGGCGGTATGCAGTTGTACAAGGCCGAAGTCCCAAGTCCTGTTCCTGATAAGCTCAAACCTCGTATCAGAGATACCGCCATGATCCTCTGGAAAGTTTATGCGCTTATTTCTCTGGTAGAGGTCCTCCTTCTCATACTAGGGGGAATGGATCTTTATGATGCCCTGTGTCACACCTTCACAACCATGCCCACCGGCGGATTCTCAACCAAAAACAATTCTATTGCCCACTTTAACAGTATCTATTTTGATACGGTATTTATCTTTTTTATGCTATTGGCCGGAATTAATTTTTCGCTTCATTATCAGTTCCTGAGAGGAAAGCCCCTTGCATTCTGGCGGGATTCAGAGTGCCGCTTTTTTTTGGGCGCCGTTCTTGTATTGACGGTTATTGTGACGATTAATGTCTACGGATCTGTGTACGAAACTATAGGTCAGGCATTGCGATTCGCTGCTTTTCAAGTGGTATCCATTGTCACCACCACAGGCTATGCCACGGCCGATTTCGAATTGTGGCCTGCCATGTCCCAGATCATCTTATTGTTATGTATGTTTTTAGGGGCGTCGGCCGGCTCCACCGGCGGAGGGATGAAATGCCTCCGTGTTATGCTTTATTTTAAATACTGTTATAAAGAACTGTTTTCCTTGATTCATCCTCATGCGGTCAAGCGTATCAAAATCGGGGGTAAATCCGTTTCAGAGGATGTTATGCGGAGTGTCCTCGGTTTTATGGGTTTATATATAGGTCTGTTTGCTTTTTCTTCCGTGCTTATTGCAAGCATGGGGGTCGATTTTACCACTTCAATTGCTGCGGTCGCAGCAACCATCGGAAATATAGGGCCCGGTTTGGGGATGGTGGGTCCGACGGATAATTTTGCCCAGATACCCTATTTGGGTAAATGGATACTCATATGGTGTATGCTTTTGGGAAGGCTTGAAATATACACGGTAATCATTCTTCTCGTACCGGAATTCTGGCGAAAATAAAATATCACTAAATTTTTTATCAAATTCCAATTGATTTTTTATTGACAATCCTGATAAATATAGTTAATTTTTTAGCTTTTTAGGGGCCGTTAACTCAGTTGGAAGAGTATCTGCCTTTTAAGCAGAGAGTCGCTGGTTCGAGCCCAGCACGGCCCACCATTCAGAAAATCGCTTTCACGTCCCCATCGTCTAGCCCGGTCCAGGACACCGGCCTTTCACGCCGGCAGCAGGGGTTCAAATCCCCTTGGGGACGCCACTGAAATCATCGGAGCCCGGTAACGTCACCGGGCTTTTTTATTATTTAAGATCCAGGACGTTCCGCTTTTCAAGCGGGACAGCACCCGAGGATCGGGGTTGGGGACGCCACCGAATTTTAAGGTCTGTCGCTCTCTGGCAGATCTTTTTTATTTTGTGCTATAATAAGGATAGGGGAAGATCTATCCTCTAAAAACAGGTTAACATCACGTGACATGAAGGGCCTTTCGATTCGCTCCACGGAATCACGGATTCGAGGCTTTAGCGCCTTTCGAGTTACAAGGTCTATCGGACAGTCCAATGTATCTTCCAGAAAAAATTTTAACTTCATATATTGGTCAAAGGTTGCCTTGTCTCGAAACTCCACTAAGATATCAATATCACTTAGCGCATGGGATTCATCCCTCTCTTCTTGGGAAAGCTGAAACTGTTTTGCGAATGTTTCGATGGTTCTCAAGGGATTGTCCACGGAGTTAAAAATAAATCGTTGACATGCGTAACCCATTAGGTTACAATATGGCAAATGATCAAATCATTCAGCCATAAGGGATTAAAAGAATTTTTTTATACTGGCAGCAAGAAAGGGATTAAGCCGGAGCATGCTGATAGGCTGGGAAGAATTTTAGACCGTTTGAATGCTGCTAATGAAATCAAAGACATGAATTACCCCGGTTCAAACCTCCATAAGCTCAGCGGAGACAAAAAAGGGCTATATGCTGTTAAAGTTTCAGGAAATTGGAGGATATTTTTTAAATTCATTGAAGGGGATGCATACATCGTAGATTACGATGATTATCATTAAAAAGGTGACAACATGAGAAAAATGAAAAGGCAACCAACGCACCCCGGTAAAATAATAAAAGAGGATTACTTGGGACCATTATCTATTTCAATAAAAGATATGGCTGCTATCCTTGGTGTGTCTAGAAAAACCTTGTCAAAAATTATTAATGAGAGAGGTTCCATAACTCCGGATATGGCACTGCGTTTATCCCGGGCTTTCGATACTACAGCAGATCTATGGATGAACTTACAAAAGAATTATGATCTCTGGCTTGCGGAAAACACATCCAAAGAGTGGCAAGCCGTAAAACCGATTTCTCACGAACTTATTCATAGTCACTCCAATTATTGAAGAAAGGTCTTCAGAGAACAAGCACTTGCAGGCAGAGCGGTATGTTTGATCATCATATTGTACTGCTATTATTCGGGGTTCTGAATATCGCTTTGATCTTGTTATATCCAACATTCTATACATCTAATCCTCAAGCGCACTGATATTTTTTCTAAGCGTTTCGCTCCAATTTTCGCCATATTTTCCATAAGTTTGAAAACGTATTGCGTGGCAAGGGGAATATCAGAGGTGAGATAACTTATTACGATGATACTATACTGGTAATTGTTGGTGAAAAACGGATTGATTACAGAAGGCTATCCATCGTTTTTTAATCCTACCAGAATCGATGGTGCTTATTTTAATTTTCCAGAAAGGGGATTTCGTATAGTGCCTTCCCGATACACCAATACACACAATATTTTTTTTGAATAAAATTTGAGATTGGCGGTTATTTTTTGACGGCTTTTTAGACGGCTTTTAATTCCCTCAGAAGGCTTTTAGTGGTCAAAAAAGGTAATAAAATCAGGCAGAATACACTTTAGATCGCTCTTTCACGCCGGCAGCAGGGGTTCAAATCCCCTTGGGGACGCCATCGATTATACTAAGCTCAGCAACACATGCTGAGCTTTTTTGTTTTGTCACTACAGAATGTTACTTTTTGGGCGTTCATTTTTTTTGAGATCTTTTTATAAA
>JASFHC010000005.1:0-24177 GCA_050123435.1 Desulfobacterales bacterium | reverse complement strand
TGTTCTGTTAAGTAAACGACCTCCATAATGTCCTTGCTTTTAATCGTTTTCATGAACAATTTGAAATCGCAGGTTGGGGAAATCATTTGTTCTTTTGCATCGGATTTGCGACCTACTACTGGAACGCTAAGGTAAGTTTTACAGTCAGGATAAGCTGAACATCTGAATCGTATATTATCCGAATTTCTTTTATAACAGTGCATCTTTTTACCACATTTCGGGCAACTCGGCCTATTTTTCACTTTATATCTGTCGGAGTCCACAACAAACTGCCTGCCGCAAACAAGGCATATAAACCGTTTTTTACCGCTTGAGATCTTCCCATATCGGTTAATTGCCTCTGATCCACACTTAGGACATTTAATTATTTTATACGAAATCGTTGAAGTGATCAATGTACAACCTTTCACTTTTAAAATTATAAGTATGAGTTGTCTAGCATAATCGTATTTGAAGTTCAAGATAAACAATTGTTAGAATTTTGTTAGGATTATTTCCATGGTTCTTCCAAAAATTTGGGTTATCTTTCCTTATTCATGCTCAACCCAAGCATATGGAAATTTTTATTGGATCCTAACAAAGAAATAACTTGTACTTAATGAAAGTTACACAAACAGTTCTTAAAATTATCTTTATGAGTTTTAATTATTGAGTAAGGAAAAATGAGACCCATACAGACGATTATTTTTGATTTTGACGGCACCCTTGCAGACACACAAAGCGCAATTCGGCATGCGTTTTTAAGCACGCTTCAACACATCGGGATGCCGGTTCCCTTAGATGCTTTTATGAACGAGATCTACTCCCAAACAGTAGAGGAGATGTTTCGCGAAGTCGGTGTTGTCAAGAAGAACCTTTTGAAAGAATCTGTTTCTCACTATTGCCGTCTGTATGGGGACATCGGGCCACAAAAAGCAAGGCTCTTTCCCGGCGTTTTACAGACACTTAAAAGACTTCGGGAACGAAACATATCCCTGGCCATCGCCACAAACGAAAACAGAAAAAACCTTGAACGTCTTTTACCCGAATTAAAAATCGGTCATTTTTTTTCTGTTACGATTTGTGAAGATGAAGTCAGCCATCCCAAGCCCCATCCCGAAATGGTATATAAAATTCTGGATGAAACCGGTTCCTCCCCCGACCAAACCCTGATTGTGGGTGACTCGGCATTCGACATATTAATTGGCAAAACAGCACAGTGTAACACATGTGCCGTTACTTACGGCACCCATCCTGAAGAAAGGCTGCGGTCTTATTCTCCGGATTGGCTCATTGATCATTTCAGTTCCGTGTTGGAAATCTTAGAAAGGATTGAAATGCGGATATCTTGGGTTGCTGGAATTGTCCGAGAAACGTTACAAAAGCATGGTAATTTTTACAGTTAGAATAAGCAACGCGTTAAATCTTCTCCTTGAGAACGTGAAAGGACATGGTGGCTCCGGTGACTTGGCTTCGTCCGGTAAAAACAAAGGCTATCAACCACAAACTTTCCAGGAAAACGATGACTCCCGGATTCCAAAATGCTTTCAGTCCTTTTAGAATATCCGGGAGTTGGGATGGGCCGGTGGGAAAAAATACGGCAATTAACGCGGCATAGGGAATTGAGCAGATCCCCATGATCTGATAGGCGGATATTTTACCTTTGCCTCTGTAGTCAGCCCGATAAAATTCGGAAACAAATCTCCAGCTTTGTGTTATCAACACCGTGACGAAAAAAGCCGTAACATAGTTTCTGTTTAAAAAAAAGCACAGGCCCAACAGCCCGAAAGCGGAAAATATTATCGCCGTCACGGCCTGAATCGGCACAACTTTTTGATTGTCGTACCCGTGGGCATAGGCAATTTTTTTGGTTTTACCACTAAAAATAAAACATTTGTTTTTGAACAGGTTCTGAAAAAAAGGTGGGACGTCGGCCAAAAGTTTTCCATAGCAGCAGCCGAAGCTGATACATGCCAATCTTCCGATTCCTTCACCAAAAGCGTAGGCGATAGCAACCGCAGCAAGCACGGATGCAATCTGAATATCAACCCCCATGTGCTTTCCCAAAGTTTCTCGAATAAGCCAAACCATCCATGGAATGATAATAATACCTACAAAAAACGTACCGCCCACACTGAACGTTGAAGGTTTCTTTTCAACGATTCTGGCAACAATTTTGGATGCCGGCATGCAAAAAGAAAAAATAGTAATAACCATTGTAAAAATGATGACCATTGGGATGTCAACGGCCCCTAGTAGAATAAAAATAAGCGCGGTGGCAAAAACATAGGCACTGGCGTTAAAAAATCCATAGTAAGTGAAATTCACGCCCAGCCATTTGTTGTCGTCAATTTTCTCTTTTGGTACGGTGCCGATGATTTGCCATTTTTCCTTGGGTAAGGATTTAAAGCTTCGCTGAAATAAAACCGTGATGATCACCGCAATTGCTGCGATAAATAGTGTATTGACCATATAATGACTCCTTTATCACCTGAATCTTCCACGAGTCGGAGGCTTTCATATGCAAGGCATTTAAGGGTGAAGTCATAGTGAACTATTACGAACCCTTAAATAACGTAGCAAATGAAAGCCTCCGGCTCGCCCTTTTGGGTGAAAATTAATGAATAAAAAAAAGATCATGATCCGATATGCCATTCGGGTAAAATCAAGGATAATATGATTAATATGATTTTTCTTAAATCTTCTTCAACCAAGTAAACTAAAGATTCTCATTAATTTTCATGCAATATTCAGGTATTAAGAAAGACCTGTACCAATATGCGACCGTACCTTCACATCGGTTTCAACCACCGGTCTTCCAAATGCTTTCGAAAAGCGAGTTTTTACGTTGGAACGATGCATATTTGAAACAATGTCTTCACAAAATGTCACAGCATCCTTCTGAAAAATAAGAACATCCAAAGAACTACCGGGCCGATACAGACTCTTGGGCTGGCCTTTTTGCAAAAATAATCCCTGCGTAACTTCCCGAGGACGTTGGTAACGGGTGTCGCTGTAACATTGAAGGATATCGCCGATCATCAGTGCTACAATTTCGATCATTGCCACAAAGCCCACACCGGAGCCGTTTGGAACCTGGGTGTCAATAATGGTGACCACTCGTTTGTTTTTAGAATACGGTGTAGCCTCGGCAATGAGTGCTCCCGGATTACAGGAATGGTATTTGCCGTCAAACTCATAAATGTCGACCACTTCTCCTGAAACAGGTGTGTGATTATAATGATACTTTTCCGGTGTCAGCCGAAATATCGCGTAAGTGCCCTTTGAAAACTTTCGCAGCCACTGAGTTTTTTCCGGACCGAGAAGTTCTTCAAAATGGAAAAATTTTTCTTTAAGAAAAAGCTGGGATTGGTTTTCAAATGATCCAACCAGCATTTTTGAATCTGCGGGTGAAACAACCGCCGCCGGATCATCCGGCATAGGGCGGTTTTCCCAATACTTAATTTTTCTCTCAAATATCTTTCGCGGAGAATTCAACTGTTCAAGGCTGTCGATACACTCGTCAAGATTAATATTTAAAGCTTGTACCATATGCCTTGAGCTGGATATTTTAAAAACGGGTAGGTCGTAATTCAAAAACCCAAGAACGCTGCTGCTTCTTGAGGAAGTTAATGCCTTGAAAAACGTACCGGCATTCTCTCTTGCATGATTATACAAAAAGTTGATCATGCGGTCTGCGCATAATTTTTCCGTCACAATCCGCCCGCTCTCTCGTTCAATGTACTGATGCATCATAAATGAACTACGAAATGATTGTAAAATAGGTTAATATTATGATGATTCTGCGTTTACCTCGCTCATATCCTGATGAATTGTCAGAAGTGTAATGGATATCAGCTTCCTCAGCTGATCGACGGATATGCTTTGGTTCATCACTTCTTTTTTTACCCTTGACAGAAAGTCGCAAGCGCTGTTTCCGTCTAAAATCGCCAAAAGCGCCGGATTGTAGTACCCTTGCCTCCAAATTTTCCAAGAATCAATCTTTTTAAAATCCGACTCCAAAAATCCAAAGGCTTCATCCATGTACTGAACCCTTAAAATGTCTCGATAATATTTTTCTGCGGCTGAGTTGAATTCCAAGCCTGAAAGTTTCATGGGCGTCGACGCATTGGCGACTTTTAATATTTTCCGTGTCAGTTTTGAAGACACTGCATGTGTTTCCGGAGATGTTACTCTGAGTTCAAGGTCAGCTATGGCTCGGTTCATGTTCATCATTTCAATCAAATCTTTGCCATCTGTTTTCAACATCTCGACGAGTGCTTTACAATACTCGGCATTTAGAACTCGGAGATATCCCGGATATCGGCGGCTAAATCGGGAACCTTTTGTCTTTTTCAAAATCTTTGCCAAAAATTGGTTGCGGGTATTTTTAAAAACAAAAAATGTTGGAATTCCGATGGCTGATCCGAAAAATATTTGTCGCCGCTCGCTTTCAACGCAAGGATCATCCGGAATCATCTGATGGGTCAGCTTCTCCTGAAGAACATATTTGAACCCTAACGCGGTAATCAGACATTGAAGGTTCGCTGCATGAGACATATCGTTTTTTAAGCTTTCAAACTGGCTGTAATACCGCCCTTCAAATCCTGAAAACCCCATATTTTCAAAACATCGCAACCGGTACAAAAGATAAAGTGCCATGGATGTGTCAAACACCCCCAGATCAGACAGATCTTTTTTAAGCAATGTTTCGTTGCCAAGCCGACCGTTCATTGCCGGGCTTTGATCCGTACTCATTAGACAGACAAGATAGTCAATCAATCTAAAATCCTTGACAAAATCCCCTCTAACCCTAAAAAGTTTACTGAGAAATTTATCCAATCCTTCCGGACCGAAGGGTGTTATGGGATTACCGAGGATTTTAAGATTCGCCTTTTTTTTCCATCTTCGCCAAATCATACGAAGATGTGTAAAATCGAGTTCATGGGGCAAAAATCCCAGGGCCTTCTCCGGATGAAAATCCCAAAAATCAAGCCGGTAAGGTGCGCCGCTGTAAGTACCGACAAAAAGCGGGAGAAAATGTTCGGTAATCTTAATCACCAAATCTCCGAAATATTTCTCATCTCTTTTCGTAAAGCCGGACGTTTTATCCTTTAGCAGGCCTGTCAATTTTCGACTGCCCAGGCTGATATGGGTTCCGTTGTTGGCCAGACAGATATTTGACGTATTCGGCAATACAACCAGATTTTTTGTGATAATGCCTGCTTCTTTTAGTTTGGAAACCGCATTTAACTGGCTGCGAGACAACACCTGGTGACACAGTATCATGTAGCGATATTTTTCTTCACCCTTATTCCATCCGGAGAGACAGGGGCTCATAAAAAGGTTTCTGTAAAAAGAATCTGAAATTAAGTCATTTAATATTTTCTGCCGAACCGGTGGATTGGGTGCAAAATAGACCATTGCTTGTTGGCCGAAGTCGCTGAGTTTGAATTTTTTGTTTGCATAAAGGACAAGAAACTGGGTGAGTAGAAATCGCTTCAATGTTTCTTTTGCAATAGTGTTTCCATGAGATTCGTCTGTATTTAAGGGAACCGGATAAAAAGAATAGGTCTCAGGCGAAGTATTGTCGCTAAGAAAGTGTTTCATCAATCCATCCCCGATGTTTTTGATCATGGGATGCGAATGAGACGGACAGATAACATCCGAAAGGGCCAATTTAAGCAGGTAACTGACCGGCACTCTCATCAACTCTTTATTTGTTCCAAGGACATTAAATCGACTTAGGTCCTTTCGTTTGGGACCGGTCGTGTTTCTTTTATCCGCCAAAATGTCCTGGCTGAAGATGCGTTGTGCATAAGGGCTCAAAGCAGATCTTGGAAACCTCACCCAGCTGTTTTCCCAAATGTTTTCAGAATTATCGCCAAGATAAGCTTCCAAAGAGTCCACCAGCTTTTGGGAAGTGTCACCGGCCGCGGACTGTTTTTGAATGTTTTTATAATAATTAGATGCTTTGATGTAGAGCGGTAGATCAACCTGATTATTGCTCCCTTTGACGACCGTCTGAAATTCGTTTTCAGCACCAATTGTTGTATCGTAAAAGGAAAAGGGAATGGATGCCGCGAACCCTTCTGGAGAGTTTTGATCGATTTTTAAAAGACCCCGAATCCGTTTGAGTCTTTCTTCACGGTCATTCGAGGATTTACGATATCTAACAATTTTTAAATTAGGATTCATTCCTATTCAAATAAAGGAATTAATGATGAACCAGATTCAATATCACCATACAATACACCACAGTTTATTGAGAAGTTACATCAAGGACCCCCAACATATTGCTATAATTATAATCCACAAATGTTAAGTGATTATTAGGGGAATGTGAGACTTTTATATTAATTCAAGCTTCAGCATGGTTCACCACGCCGTTAATCCTTGCAAAAACTGCAGAGTCTTCGGGGAAGGCAAAATAAATTTTTAACTAAAGTTTAATTCAATGCTAACATAATGTTTTTAAATACCTTTCAGCTAAACTGATTCATTAATTTTCATGCAAAATTCAGGTGTTAAATTAATAGACTCCATGCAGATATCCAAACACCTTTTCCTTTTAAAGCGAAGAAAAATCCCGGGTCAGCTGGTGATACAGTTAACGGATAAATGCAATGCCCATTGTCCCCAATGTGGAATGCGCTCCACAGTAAAATTTCAACGCACGAAATTGCCTCTTGACGATGTAAAGCGCATCCTGGATGCTGCCGCTGAAAATGGTGTTAAAGCGGTATCATTTACCGGCGGGGAACCGTTTCTTTTCTTTGAAGAACTGTGCCATTTGATGAAATACGCCGGTCAACTAAAAATTGAATACATTCGCACCGGTACAAATGGGTTCTTTTTTCAAAACACGAAGGGTTCGAACTTCGAGTCGAAAATAAAAACCATTGCAGAAAAACTTGCCGGAACACCGGTTCGAAACTTTTGGATCAGCATTGATTCGGCGGTTCCCGAAATTCACGAGAGAATGCGTGGGTTTCCAGGGGTCATCAGCGGTATCGAAAAAAGTCTTCCCATCTTTCACGAATTCGACATTTATCCTTCGGTAAACTTAGGAATAAACCGCAATATGGCTCCAAACACGATCGGCATAGACCCCTCAAGATTTGAGACTGACGCAGATTTGATTCGAGAAATTTACCACAATTACAAAGCTGCATTTAAAATGTTCTATCGCTTCATCATCGATATGGGATTTACCATGGTCAATATGTGTTACCCCATGAGTGTTACTCCTGAAACAGATGAGTCGGTGCTGAACCCCGTATATGCTGCAACATCACCAAGCGATATTGTTAGATTCCATACAACTGAAAAGATGCTGCTTTTTAGAGCGCTTTTGCGAACAGTTCTCGAATTTCGTTCTGAAATCCGGGTATTCACCCCTTTAAGTTCGCTCTATGCCCTGACCATGCAATTGGCACACGGACCCCCAGCCGCCTATCCCTGCCGCGGTGGCATTGATTTTTTCTTTATCGATTCACGCGATGGGAATACTTACCCTTGCGGTTATCGGGGCAATGAGAACTTCGGCAAATATTGGGAAATCGACTGGGATAAGGTTCACAGCAACGGAGATTGCCACCTGTGCGACTGGGAGTGTTTTCGAGACCCTTCCGAGCTTTTCGGCCCGATTTTGCAAAGTGTATCCAATCCGTTGGATCTCATTAAAAAGATAAAAAATGACCCTCGATATTTCCGCTTGTGGGGAAATGATCTCAATTACTATCGTGCTTGTAATTTTTTCAATGGGCGATGTGCACCGGATTATAAGAAATTAAATAAATTTTGATATGTGGCTATGCAAGAGATATTAGACAGAGCTCTATCTGAGATAAAGGATTCGAGATTTGAGCATGTAAGTATTAAAACCATGAAGTCAAGATTCTTGATTTTGAACACCCTATCTATAGCTTATAATGTGTGTACTGCTGCCCTAAAAACATTTCTTAAAGACGATTGCTTCACCCTTTCTTGCTCTATTTCATTTATTTTTCTTTTTTCTCTAATTCCCTTTTCAACCTTAAGCTTTTTTATTTTTAATGCCATACAGCGAACGATCTTTTCCGGGGATATCTGGACAAATAAGCTTGTGGAAATGATTGCCGATGAGTTGATCCATATTATTCCCTTTGTTACCAAACAATGGGTCAAAACCTACATTATCAATCCCCAGGCATACGGATCATTTACACTGTTGAGCTTTTTACTGCTTCCGCTGATCAGCGGCTTTATATTTCATGAGCTTGAAATATCCTACCGTAAAATATTCAAACTTTCGGCCCGGCACTTGCTCCTGCGGCAGATCTTTTATTCAATTACCAGTATATTTGTAGTTCTTCTTCTTTACACGTCCAATTTTCTTTGGCTCATTGTTTCATCATCAGCATCGCATATCCATTCTTTTCTCAACAGCAAATCTTATTTAAAAGAAGTATTGTCATTCGCAGCCAATCATTTATCATTTTTTCTTACAGACGGAATATCCATTGTTATACTTGGTATATTTTTTCTTGCCACAGTCAAAATATTTTTAAACATCAAAATTCAACTGAAATACCGGCTTTTTTCAGCCGCCCTTTTTTCTGTATTATGGATATTCGCAAGGGGTTTGTTTAAACTGTATTTATTCCATATTTCTCGAGTCAATTTGCTTTACGGCTCATTGAGTTCGGTCATTGTCATATTGCTATGGATTTTTTATTCCTCCTCCGCCCTGCTTTACTCGGTGGAAGTCATGTATGTGCTACACTCGGGTCAATTCAAATCATGACATTTTTACGTTCATTCAGATGTCAAACATATCTTAAAAGAGTCTACTTATTCAGATATTCATACACTATACCACAATATATTGTGATGTAATTCTATTTTCTAACCAATTTTTAGCGCGTTTCTAATTCTTTCTGAATTTAATATTACTATCTTAACCCTATTATTGCATAAACAACACATCAGATAATACGTTAAACGGATTAGACAGTAGCTTTGCGTCGATTTGAGTAACCATCATAAAATCCAACCGTTGGTTGTATTCAATGAACGCACCTTTTTTTGCCGTGTTGTTTACCTTTGAGGAAAGCCGATGACACCGCATCTCCTGCGTTATCAAGGCCTTGCGGCAGGCGACTACAGCTGTGACCTTGATGCCTTGGACCTGCGGTATCTTCGACTTTTGCAATGTTAGGGTTAAAAGAAATTTTGCTCGAACGAAGAAAATTAAAATACCACCTAAAAAGGAGTAACACGACATGCGAATCGATTTTCATGTTCACTCAAAATTTTCAAAAAGACCGTCTCAATGGTTTCTTCAGAAACTGGGAAGTCCGGAAAGTTTTTCAGAACCTTTGCAGATTTACACCATTGCAAAGAAGAAAGGGATGTCTCTGGTCACCATCTCAGATCACAACATGATCGATGGGGCTTTGGAAATCGCCCATCTTCCGGACACCTTTGTCAGTGAAGAAGTGACCACCTATTTTCCTGATGATGGATGCAAAGTCCACGTGCTGGCAGTCAATATTACGGAAAACCAGCATCAGGATATCCAAAGAATTCGATACAACGTGTTTGAACTCGTCCAATACTTAAACTACGAGAACATCTTTCATGTTTTGGCACACCCCCTATACAGCATCAACAATTTATTAACAGTTGAACATTTCGAAAAATTTTTACTTCTCTTTAAAAATTTCGAACTGAACGGTACCCGAGACGGCCACATTAACCAATGCCTGAAACAGGTCCTTTCCAAACTCCAACCCGAAGATATCCACCGATTAACCGAAAAACATAAAATATTGCCAGGATATCCGGAGCCGTGGAAAAAAAAATTCGTTGGCGGATCGGATGATCACGGTTCGCTGAATATTGCCCGTACCCATACCCAAATAGACGGGGCACATGATTTAACATCTGCATTACACCGCATTGAAAGCGGCAACTCCACGGTAGTGTCTTTGGCGTCAACTCCGAAAACCATGGCCCATAATCTTTACGGGATTGCATACCAGTTCTATCGCAGAAAATTCGATATGAAAAAATATGTCGGCAAAGACATTTTACTGCGGTTTCTTGACCAATCTTTGCGGATCGAGAGTGCGGAAGAAAAAGGATTTATGACCAAATTATATTGCCTATGGCAATATAAAAAACAGCTCAAGGTAAAATCGACTTTTCCAGAGACCCTTTTGGGGTTACTTAGAAAAGAAACACACAAACTCATTCACGACAACCCCCAACTGATGAGAATTGCAGAAGGGGAAAAAACAAATTCAAATATCCCTGAAAAAGAATGGTTTGATTTTGTCAACCGTTTGTCCAACAGCGTTTTGCTTCACTTTGGCGATCATCTTATGGATAATATATCCGGTGCAAATGTGTTTAATGTTTTTCACACCATCGGATCGGCCGGAGGGCTTTATGCCCTTTTGGCTCCGTATTTCATCTGTTATTCGCTTTTTAAGAACGATCGTCGATTCGGTAAAAGGATTCTTGACGAGTGCTTTAAAGATGCCGAATTAAATATGAACGCAGATGCTTTCAAAGTCGCACATTTCACAGATACGTTCTATGATGTGAATGGCGTAGCCCTCAGCCTTCAACAACAGATTCAGGTGGCCATACGAACCAATAAGAATCTTACGATTCTCACCTGTGATTCTGAAAATAGATCCAAACGTAAAGGGATTCAACATTTTAAGCCCATTGGTGTTTATGAACTTCCCGAATATCCTGAATTGAAAATTTTTTATCCACCATTACTTGAAATGCTAGATTACTGCTATGAACAGAATTTTACCCACATCCACTCAGCTACTCCCGGTCCAATCGGAATGACAGCACTTGCCATTGCAAAGATCCTTAAGGTTCCGATCTGTGGGACATATCACACTGCACTGCCGCAATATGCGCAAATCCTGACAGGAGATAACACCATAGAAGATATCATGTGGAAATTTATGATATGGTATTATGATCAAATGGATTATGTATACGTTCCCTCTCGAAATACCGGAGAGGAACTGATCGAAAAAGGTATTCATCCGAATAAAATCAAGGTGTTTCCACGAGGTATTGATATAAACCGATTTCATCCTTCAAAACGGAACGGATATTTAACGGAGCATTATCACATCAAAGAAACCATCAAACTGCTGTACGTGGGACGGGTTTCAAAAGAAAAAAATCTTCATCT
Source organism: Desulfobacterales bacterium (assembly GCA_050123435.1). Classification (GTDB taxonomy): domain Bacteria; phylum Desulfobacterota; class Desulfobacteria; order Desulfobacterales; family UBA11574; genus S5133MH16. The sequence continues at coordinate 12,986 of JASFHC010000005.1, read as the reverse complement.
TCTCGTTGATGTTTTCCAGACACTCCTTGAAACGGTTAAAAATGTCCATCTTGTAGTTGTGGGTGACGGACCGTATCTCGATGAAATGAAAGAACAGTTACGGGGAACGCCATGCACGTTTACCGGATATCTGGAAGGTGAGATACTATCATTTGTATACGCTTCGAGCGATATCTTTGTTTTTCCAAGTACCACGGACACATTCGGAAATGTGGTTCTCGAAGCACAGGCTTCAGGAATTCCGGTTATTGTGACAGACAAGGGTGGACCCCATGAGAATATAATTGAAAACCAGACCGGATGGGTTATAAGGGCTGATGATCCAGAAGATCTCCTTGAAGCCATTCGGCACATGATCGCAAAACCTGATCTGATTCGGGAAATGGGGAAATCGGCAAGAGATTATATGGAATCGAGATCCTTTGACGGTGCCTTCATTAAAGCCTGGAAGATGTATCAGGAAGGGTATAATAAGCAAAAAATACGGGCCGCACAGGTTTAGGCATCAAATAAAGAGTTAGACCATGCGCGTTTCCCCTTTTCGTCTTCTATCTCCAACAGTACATTGTTCCAATGGGACGAAATCTCGAATTCCTTCATTCCCTGACAAGATGTTTTGGATTTTTTGGTCGGAAGAGCGTCCCTACCCCCGAAGTTTTTTCGACAATTCCGCAACTCTGCGGCCGAGCTTGCGTCCATTTTCAGCTGTTTCCTCATCGGGTGCTCCCACGCAGGCAGTACCATAGTGGCCGGTGGCATCCATGGGATCGCCGGTTATCACCATGCCGTAGATGAGAAATGCCTGGATGATTGACATCATGGTTGTTTCCTTCCCGCCCGTGGGATCTCCGGATGTAGTAAAGGCAGCCCCAATCTTTCCATCCATCTTGTTTCTCACACCAACGAAATCATCAAAGACCTTCTTTAATTCCGCTGCCATGACACCAAAGTACACGGGAGATCCTGCAATAATCCCTTGGGCTTCAACGAAATCATCCTTCGTGACCTCGTCGGTCTTTCTCATTACGCATTCAACTCCATCAACATTTTGAATGCCCTGAGCAATTGCCTCGGCGAGTTTTCTAGTGTTTCCGCCTTTGGAAAAATAGAGCACAAGAACCTTCATGTTATGCCTCCTTAGTTTGAATCGTATTCAGTTTTTAAAGGTCTCATTCTTTCGCGGATCGTTGCCGCAGATTTAACATATAAAGTATTTTCATTAAGCGGCGATGGCAAGTATTTTCCTTTTCTTTTCATGGTTCGGTTTGATTATCTTAAAGACCGGGATGAAAACAGCACGCCGCAAGAGACGGGAGTCACCCATGGGAATCAAGTCGATCTGTAAGATTTATCCTATACCGAATACTTTTTGCCCTATGAATTTTTGATACAAGCACTTCGTTGGAGATAACGGCTGTTTCCGCAACTACTGTGCTGGACATTAAAAAGTTCTCCTATCAAAGACCGCTTACGGCTTCATTAAACTTACGGTCAGCATCAATTGGAATAGTGGTGAAAATTAGTTCCGGAAAATAGAAAAAATTTACATAACAAATTGTTTTAATTATTTTAATTGACAAAAGCACAACATCTTTATACAAATTATTAAATATAAATTTACATTTTAAATAGCTAATCTTCAAATAACCTCTTACTCACTATGAAAACCCATATCATACAAGTGACAAAATAAAGCCATCAAGGATCAAGGGGATTCCCATATCTCTTGGGGGCTTTTTCATTTATTTCTAATGAAACGCAAAAAAAATTCTGAGATGAGGAGGTGATGAGATTCATAGTTTGCTTACTTAAAGCTCCAAAGTCAGGCACTGTAATACTTTGAAATGTGAAGCAATTAGATTCAGAAAAAAGGCGGCAAATTAAAAATGAGAGATTATGTATTAATGTTTGGATTAGCTTTATACTTTTATATATGGATCAACTTTCGTTCAATGCGCACAAAGAAACAGAAGATGACGCAGAAAGAGACCAAAGAAATACTTATAAAGAGGCTTATGGATAAATCTGAATCTATCAAAAATCAGCTATGGAAAATTACAGGCCCGAAAAAATTAATCGGTTTCCCACAAGAAATTAAAACTATCAAAATAGAGCAAGTTATGAACGCCGATTATATTAACTATAGTCATGTGAATAACCATCTGCTGCTGAAAAGTATTAAACGGGCGGAGTTTAAGAGAAAAGTTAAAAAATTCTCTAAAGTAATGATATTTGGATTTATGGTCTTGTGGTCATCTTTAACATTTTATGATCTTTATAAGGATATTTCATGGAAGGACCAAATTGATCAATTTAGATGGCTTATGTTTATTGTCGACTTAAGATTAAATGACATCTATTTTTCCTGAACTCCAAGGAGAAAGTATGTCCGGTCTCATAGACAATCCGGAAGAATATTTCAGTCTGTTTGTACCCGAAAGAGATCAACTGCTCATAGAACTGGAGGAAGAAGCCCGGAAAGAAAAAATTCCCATTGTCGGGCCTGTTGTTGGTGAATTGCTGCATATTCTGGCAAGGGCAACGCAAGCAGAGCGAATACTGGAACTCGGTACCGCTACCGGCTATTCCACGATTTTTCTTGCCAGGGCGTTTGTATCCGCCCATGGAAGACTGGTTACCATCGATAACGATCCGGATATGGCGGCCAGGGCTGGAACCAATTTCCGCAGAGCTGGATTAGATCGACGGATTGATATGATTATCGGTGATGCTCAGGAGATAATAACTCAAATGAATAAGTCTTTTGACTTTATTTTCTTGGATATTGAGAAAGAACACTATGCATCAGTTCTGCCACATTGTGGCCGGCTGATGAAACAGGGCGGGTTGCTGGTCGCAGATAACGTAAGATTCAAAGATGCGGATTCTTTTAACCGTTTGATTTTCAGATCTTCGGAATGGAGGTCGGTTAACCTTTTCGCATATCTTCCCCTACATTCACCGGAAAGAGACGGACTGTGTCTGGCGCTGCGACGATAGAAGGTTCTATTAATTTTTCAACCAAAATTTGATATATATCTATCCAATTCTCCAACCTATCAGAGATCCATTTTATTTTCGTTTTATTTTTTGGGGCGATGAATTTCCGGCCTTTTGCAACTCCTTTTCAATCATTTCCAAAAAACCTTCCAGGCTCCGCTTTCGAAGGCGTCGGCCGTTGATGAAAACCGTCGGCACACCCCTGACTCCGGCTTTGTTTCCATCCCTCAGGTCGGCACGCACCTTTCCATAAATTGCCGGGTCTTTTCTGTCTTTTTCAAAGCGAACCACGTCAAGTTCTAACTGGTTGGCAATTTTAATTATTTCTTTATCGCTGAGGTCCTTGTAGTGTGCGTATAACAGATCGTGAAAGGGCCAGAATTTACCCTGTTTTTGGGCTGCTAGGGCGGCTTTGGCTGCCGGTTCGGAATACTTGTGGGACCGGATCGGAAAGTTTTTATAAACAATCTTTACCTGTTTAGGGTATTTTTCGATCACCTGATCGAGAAGAGAGGTCAGTCTCGAGCAGTACGGTCACTGGAATTCACTGAAAACGGCAATAATGACAGGTGCATTCTCGGATCCCTTGAAGGGGGAACCCAACGTATCGATGTTCTGAACAAAGTCCAGTTGGATGATCTGAATGATTTTATCCTTACGACTGCTCAAGAAAAGAATATCGGAGCTTTCGACCAGCTTTAATCTGTCATAAACTTTGCCCACGTTGATTTTTTCGGTTAACTGACCGTTGGTATTATAAATCAGCAATTCCCCTTTTTGGTTGAGGACATAAATTTCGTTCCGACTGGCCGAAAAAACCATATCAACCGGCTGATCTTCCAGCGTGTATGTTTTCAGAACATTATATTCCACTTCTGCATAGACCGGTGACAAGATACCGAGGTATATCAGCAGGATCAGCATCAATGCATTAATTCCGAACTTCATATTAAACCTTCGCTTCCGCCTTTTTGGAATGGGGCCACGCTCTGGAGAGTAAAAGTATCAACAAACAAATGACATTTTAAACAAGAAAGCTCAAGTTTTTTTTATAGTTCTCTCGTAAAAACGTAATTTTTCAATAAGTTCTGGTGTATGAAATAAACATATTAAACAGACACAACAACTTATTGACGAACTGTGTAACATTATAAAAAGTCAAGAACAGACTTGATCCAAAATTCCTGGGCATTATAATATGGAACCGGACGAGTTAAAAAATTTTTGGGACAATTACATCAAAATCTAAGGTAAGAAAAAGATAATGATTAAAAAAATTATATCAGGTGGCCGGATTGGCGCAGACCAGGCCGCATTGGATGTGGCAATAAAGATGGGAATCCCACATGGTGGATGGATTCAAAAAGGCCGTAAAACTCAGAGGGGAATATTACCGGAAAAATATCAGTTGAAAGAAATGCCCGTTCCCGGCTTTAAAGAACGAATTGAGCAAAATATTATCGATTCTGATGGAACAGTAATAATTTCACATGGAAATTTAACCGGCGGTTCTGATTATGGTAAGGAAATGGCGGAAAAACACAACCGGCCATGCCTGCACATTGATTTAAATGAAACGTTTTTGTCCATGGCGCCTTCCAAAATAAACACATGGATAATCGAAAATAATATTGAGGTTCTGAATGTGACCGGTTCAAGAACCAGTGAGGATCCTAAGATATACAAAGACACTATGAATATTGTTGAAAGTACGATATTGCTGAGTCTGATAGGGGCTAAGCCGGGTGAAGATCTTACGGACTATGACAAAAAGGATTATCTTAAAAAACTTCCTATTCCTCCAAAAACAATTGACGAAGCCGTTGAGCGATTAATCTACAATTTTGATTTAGAGGATAAGGTAAAAATAGCAAATATGAAGTTAAATGATCTGATGGACTTACCTGCCAATAAACATACGTATTTTAAGAACGCCTTGGATCTATTGTCCGGAAATAAAGACTTGCTGGCAGCTTGTCGATCCATTGTCAAAGAACATTTGTATAATGAAGACGATGCCATATTTGTTATCATGGAGGCATTGTGGAAGAAACTAAGACAGACCCATAAATTGAGGCTTGTAAAGTAAAAGAACAATTTCTAAAAGATAAACGGATCGTCGAGTACTCCAAACACCCCAAAAAGGAGAGAATAAAATGAGCTCAACAATACCTACCCGTGAACAAGCCTATAACCTATTAATAGAATACAATAAAAATGAAAGCCTTATCAAACATGCTCTGGCCGTTGAAGGGGTGATGCGTTATTTTGCTCGCAAACGAGGAGAGGACGAAGATAAATGGGGGATTATTGGTCTGATCCATGACCTTGATTATGAACAGTTTCCGGAGCAACACTGCCAAAAGACCGAGGAGATTTTAAAGAAAAATTCGTGGCCTCAGGAATACATACGAGCGGTAGTGAGTCACGGCTGGGGAATTTGTACGGATGTAGAACCGAAAACAGAACTTGAAAAGGTTCTTTATGCCATTGACGAGCTTACCGGGCTGGTAGTAACAACGGCTCTGGTTCGCCCTTCCAAAAGCGTGATGGATTTAAAAGCCAAATCCGTTAAAAAAAAATGGAAAGACAAAAGATTTGCGGCTGGCGTCGACCGATCCATTATTGACAGAGGCGCTAAAATGCTGGGCGTGGAACTCACAGAACTTATTACGGATACGATCATGGGCATGCGCGAAGTAGCCGAGGAGATCGGCCTTAAAGGGACCGATTAACGAAAAAAATATCCGAGGATTCAAATGTCTTGTGCCTTGCGCCACCCCGCTTTCTTAAGCTCTCTAAACTGAGCCAGACGTATCCTTTTTAATTCATTGAAATACAACAACTTATCTTTTTTTTGCAGTGGCAATAACTCCTGATGGACCCGTGCATTTTCTTCCAGATCGTTTGGGCTCATGCCGTACCAGGTACAGTACCCCTCATCAAAAATAAATTCTGGAGTTACGGGATGATCCACCCCTTTAAGTTTCAGGTAAAACCGGGCTACCTCCATATCGTACTCGATGAGCCATCCCACATCTTCAATCATTGTTGATAGTTCCCTATTGGTCCGGTCCCGGCATTCGGGACAATATAGATTGATAACCACCCGTTCCGGAAGAACATTATCCCTGTGAAAAATATAGGCCTTATTCCTTTTGCATATGCATGCCAGTTTTTGATGTAAACACATTTCGCATGAGTCCTTTTTAAACTATTTAGTTTCCATCCAGAAATGGCTATTTCCCGAAATCTCTGCGTCAATCTGCGGAATCACTTGTGCGGAGTACTACTTGTAGGCCTCCGCGGTATTCCTTGATTTCCTTGACCTTGCGAAAAATTACTCATTTCTGCATTGGAAACTGTATTTTTAACCAATATAGATTTGTGGATGGACACTATTTAGTAAAATCAGAAACGGTCTCCTTTATTTTTTGAATGAGAGATTTTTTTATTTGAACTTTCAGATAAAGGTCTCCGGGCGTTCCCCCGCCCCTGCCATCTTCGCCCATTCCCACCAACCGGATTCTCTGACCGTTCCTGACCCCCGTCGGTATTTTGACGACCAGTTTTTTGGACTTTTTTTTCAGAAAATATGCGTAAGGACCTCCTTCTTGAGCCTGTTGGGGACTCAGATGAATGACATCATTAATGTCGGCACCGTTTGCCGGCAACTCAACACCGCTAACTTTTTCTATAACATACCTGGACAGTTTCCCCAGTTTGCCCGTCAGTGGGGGTAACTGGGATTGATCGTATTTTCCTCTTCTCAGAGGACCGGTAAAGATAAATCCTCCGGCAAACATGCCGGGTCTCTTAAATGCAAATCTCTGGTATTCTTTACCATAAAACTCCTTGAAAATATCGTCAAAACTCCTGAATCCAAATGCTTTGGCCATTTCCTCAAAAACATGATTGATATCCGAACCACTGAAAATATCCTGTTGGGAATAATTTTTTCTGAACCGGTTATAGGCATCAGAGCCGAACTGCTGCCTCAATGCATCATATTCTCGTCTTTTCTCCGGAGACGAGAGAACCGCATAGGCTTCATTAACTATCTTCATTTTTTCAGCAGCTTCCGGATTCTCTCTGTTTCGATCCGGATGATAAGCAAAGGCCAGCTTCCGGTAAGCCTCTTTAATTTCCTTTGAAACGGCATTTTTATCCACACCTAAAATCTGATAGTAATCTCTTTGCGTCATATGTTTGAAACTCGTTACTTCGTGTCCATCCATAAATGGTCTTTATTTATGAATGGACACTAGTTATATACATCAAAAATTCTATATTCCAATTGGGGCGAAGCCCTGAAGTTCTACGGTTGTTACCTGACAACTAGGGATCAAATTTTGACTCTCTATTGGCATTAAAGTTCCAAAACGTCGCCAGGTTTCATTACCATGACCTTTGCGGGAGTCTCCTTTTCAACTTTGGCAGCCCAACCATAGGGATCCTGTTGGATTATATCAAAGGTGTCATAGTGAATCGGAACCACCTGATTGGGTTCTATAAGCTTGACGGCCCGCAGGGCGTCGTTGGGTCCCATGGTAAAGTTGTCACCGATGGGTAAAATAGCCAGGTCGATTCCTTCTTCACCAATAAGTTTCATGTCAAAGAAAAGGCCGGTGTCGCATGCGTGATATATTTTTTTCCCCTGTATGTAAAACAAAAAACCACATGGATTACCACCGTAAGATCCATCCGGAAGGGCGGATCCATGATGGGCAATAGTTAATTTTACACGGCCCCAGGGATAATCAAACCCCCCGCCAATGTGCTGGGGATGAACGTTTTTGATTCCCTGACTTACCATCCAGTTCTGAATTTCAAAATTTGAGATTACCGTTGCCCTGGTTCGTTTTGCAATTTCTATGGTATCCCCAAGATGATCTCCGTGACCGTGTGAAACAAGGATATAATCTGTCTTGACATCGTCTGCTTGGACAGGAGCCAAGGGATTGCCGCTAAGAAAGGGATCTACCAGCAATTTGGAAATGTCGGTTTCAATTAAAAAACAAGCATGCCCGTACCAGGTAATTTTCAGCGTCATTTTGGACCTCCTTTTGTAGGATCCTTTTTATCATCTATAATCTGAATAAATAATCTTTACCATAATTCCTTGTTTTTTGTAACATATGAATTGATTTTTAATAACTATTCAACGGCTCAACATCTTTTTCAACGATCTAAATTATTGGACATATTGAGCAGTTAATGATATATTTAATAATATTACAATAAATTATGTCAAAAAACCTAACCGTTAAAAAAATGTTTTGCCAGACATTTTCATGCATAATACGTAGCAGGCGCTGGATATATATTTCAAAGAAATGTTTACGTTCTTCTCAAAGCACTCTGCCCTGAAAAACTTACCCCTTGAAACTTATTCGGTAGAGTTTCCCTTGGATAAACTGATTCTGGGTGTGGATAACATTCATTATGATGTTCATCTAAGCCCCTCTTTTTGTACATCAGCCAGTAAAATTATAGGCCGTCTTCTTGCCAAACATGCCGGTGTGGAAAAGCTTTTAGACATAGATAGAGCATCAAGCCCGGTAATGGAACGAGAAGACTTCAGACGTCTTTGCAAAAATGTGTTACAAGAAGCGATTAATAAAGCAAAGTCAGACTCCGAAATCCAAATCGACCTTCTGGCTCAGATTGCCATTGTAAAAATGTTAAGAGAAGAAATCCGACACCAGTTAAAGGCATTGATAGATTCTCTTAACAATTATGCTCGACAACTAAACGCTGTTGCTCAAAAATATGAATTATCAAGAAACCTGAGTCTTAGTAAATACTTAGAGATAAAAGAAAAACTATCTGATATCCAACAGAAGAAGCAATGGATTTTGCTTAATGTAGGGCAAGAACTTTTCGAGTATCTGCTTGATATTCAGCGTAAAGACTTAAAAGAAATGCGTGAGGCAATTTTCGAGTTCGAGTTAAATCTTCCGGATGATGTCTTCTCCAACCCCATATTCCATGTAGAAAATCCCTTTGATGATTTCTTTATGATAGACGAATACATATTGCTGGGCCATCGTTTTGAAGATCCGGATAATTATAACAGGCTATTATTTTTAATAAGAGGTCTTTTAAGAGATATTATATTGAAAATTTTCTTGAGGAATTTGTCTGTTTCGGAACGATCAAAACAAAGTACAAAAATTTTCGACCCAAAAAAAGAAAAAACAGAAAAATATGATCCCTATACCCGATATCAGGAAATAGATGCCTGGCTAAAACGCATTGAGAACATTGATATTCTGTTTAACAGTTTTCAATCAAAGGAGCGCTATAAAATCCTAAAATTACAAAATGGAACTAAAAAGGAACTGAGCAAGTTAAAGAAGCAGGCAAAACAACAAGAGAAATTTTTAAACTATATTTACAAAAAATTTAAAAAGGCGGGACTTATCAAAAGAATCACAGCTGCTTATGAAATGCAACCGGTTTATCTTGACTTCTGCCCTCCACTGGTACCCTATCAGGTTTTACAATTTCTAACCAAGCCGAGACAAAGAAGGTCAATTATAAAGCAGTTTAATCGATTAAAAGGATTTTATGGCAAATCATTTTCCTTGGCGCCTCTGAAAAAAAAAATAACGCGTCTGAAAAAAATTACCACACAGGACAAAAAAAAGCATTTAATACGATTTCTTAACGGTTTTGCCCGTTATCATAGAGATTTTCAAAATTTTACGATGGTTAAAAACGCCATGGATTCCATGAATCTGGTTACGGAAAAAAAGGTTATTGATCTGTCTCGCGAAAATCGTCTCCTTTATGAGTTTTTACTACCCGACGAACAGGTAATCGAAGCAAAGCCCATCATAAATCATGTGATCATCAAGGCAGACCTGCGCAACTCCACAGATATTACCTTCCAGATGAAGAAAAGAGGATTGAACCCCGCATCATTTTTTAGCCTTAATTTTTTTGTTCCCATAACCGGAATTTTACGTAAATATGCTGCCGAAAAGCTATTTATTGAGGGTGATGCCATTATCCTGTCGATAATCGAGCACGAAGATACGGCCAAAGGACATTACTGTGTTGCCCGTGCCTGCGGACTTGCGGTCAAAATGCTTCATATCGTAAAGCGATATAACGAGCATAGCATACAACACAACCTACCGATACTCGAACTGGGGATTGGCATCTGCTATGATGGCAGTTCTCCGACCTTTCTTTTTGATGAAGACCATCGAATTATGATCTCACCGGCCATTAATACCGCTGACCGGATGTCGAAATGCACACAACCATTTCATAACTCCACATTCACTAATAAAAGACCGTTTAACCTCTACGTCTATAAACCCGAATCAGAAAAAGATTCTATTGCCGCAGCAGATGATATGTTATTCCGTTATAATGTAAATGGTATTGAATTGAATGCAGATGGTTTTGAGAAACTGTCAAAAGAGATCCACTTAAGATCGATGGAAGCTTCCATCCCGGACTTGCAAAAGGAGAAAATTAAAATTTATACAGGAAAATTCCCTACAGTAACAGGAGAGTATCAGCGTTTGGTCATACGGGAGGCCCGTATTCCGGAACTTGTGCCTGATGAATTACGTATTATCCGGCAGACAGATCAAAAATACTATGAAGTGTGTACCCACCAGATGCTTTATAACTATGTAGAAAATTTGTAACCTGAATCCGGAATTAACTTTTTTCGAAGAGCACCTAACCCGGATAAACCGAAACAAAAAATATTTGCCGCAAAGTCACTAACCAGCATCCAGAGACCGGTATCCAGCATCTGCAGCAATGGTAAAATAAATATGAACCGTGAATTATCGACAACATTTTGTCGATCTTGTTTTAATAAGCGCCTATAAAAGTAAAACTCTCCGACGCTTCATATAATTATAACAAAGAGATACGATAAAATGCACTTTTCTATTTGCCGATTAAAAGAACAGGGGTATTCTCCCGGAAATTGCCTAGTTCAAGTCGACGGGAAACGCGAGCTGGCTTGTAAAGCTACGCTAAAATATGAAAACAATCAAACCTATCGGTTAATTACTGCCATTCACCTGTCACGCCCTGAGAATTATCTTTCAATTTATCAGTCGGGATGTAATTTTTCCTGCAGGAAATGTCATTCTTGGTATTTCAGCAAGATAAAAAAGGGCACCTGGTATACGCCTCAGAAAATTCTAGAACAGGTAATTGTCTATGAAAAGTCGGTAACTCTGGTGGAACATAGGAGCCAAGCTACTGCCTGGCATGCTCATAATACCTGTCGGTGCTGCGGGAGTTGTATCCTTTATGGCAGACGTTCGAATTCGTGCCCCGGCATGCTTAGCACTGAATCGATTGTATTGGGTCCACAGGGATTCGGCCCTGTGCGAAATATCGTGGCGTTTACCGGCGGTGATCTAACCTGCTGTCCCGAATTCTATGGGGAATGCGCACGATTAATCCATAAGCATACCAAACTCTGGGTATTGATCGAAACCAATGGTTACGGGCTTACCTCGCAACATCTCGATTATTTGCGCGATTGTGGTGTGGATGCCTTTTGGCTCGACATTAAAGCGTATAACCTTGATACTCACAAATGGCTTACCGGATGTTCCAATGAGGCGATTTTGAGACTACCGGGAAAAATCCTCAAACGGAATTTTGTACTGGAAGTTTTATCGCTTTATATTCCCGGTCTTGTTGAAACCGACCAACTCGAACGTATCGCACGGAGCCTTAAGCAAGTGGATCGTTCCATCCCGTTTACCATCTTGGCGTTTTTTCCCGAATATCGCATGAAGGAGTTTGCAAGACCGGCCGTGTGGGAAATGATTGAAGCATATAACCGGGTAAAAGCAACCGGACTTGAGAATATACGCCTGGGAAATGTGGGAGTCTTTGCGCCCAATAAAGTGGATCAAGAATATTTGATGTCTTGTGTCGGCGAGGGGGTATTTTAATTTTTTCATGGACGATGAGAACGAAAAAAATTTAAAAGACTCTTCACCAGTTGGGCCATAAAGCTGTAGTCTAGCCTGTCCATGGTATCTGATGCCCGGTGATAATGGGGATTTCGGAAAAACGCCGTATCTGTGATCATGACCGCTTTATATCCGCGATCCCAGAATGAAGAATGGTCGCTGAGTCTCACGGAAGGAAGCAGATACCCTCCCAATGGAACCGTTAGCTTAACCACAGGAAGATCCGGGTTTCTGCAAAAAGTCCGGTATAATGTCTCTGTAAAATCTTTAGAGCTTAAATTGCCCACAATTCCGATAAAGTTTCCCTGCTTGGGATAGCCAAAGAACATCAGTGGAAACGGATAGTTCTGGCAGCCCGTATCATGGCAAGTGTAGCCGACCATCTCCAGGCAAATCATGCCGTCTATCTGCTCTTTTTGTTTCCAGGCCTTCATTGCATACACCCTGCTTCCCATATGCCGTGTGCCAAAAGCCGGCGGCTCTTCCAGAGTAAAGGAAACGAATTTCACTGTCAGGTCCAGTTCTCGATTCCCTTTCAGTGCATTTAAATGTCTTGCAGTCTCCAGTTGTACGGCAATGGCACTAGCATTGTCGTCAGCACCTACCGTCCCGACCACCGAATCGTAATGTGCTCCCACAAGATAATGTTTTGTTGGGGTGTCACAAAAAGAGATTTCCGCCACCACATTTGCAACCGTATAATTCCGGTAGGGATAGGATTCGCAATGTACCGGTATGTCTATGTCTTGATAGAATGTCTCGATGTATTCTTGAGTCTTTTTAAGATTTTCGGGCAACAAGACACTGCGTTCACCAATGGTCTGCGTCAACATTCTCAGATGGTCTTTGAGTCGTTCAGCCGTTTTTTCCATATCCATCATGAATATCTTCCCTTGTGCTATACTTACGAGGCAACCGGCATAACTGAGTCTGTTGATTAATGGTCTTTTCGCACAATCTCTGCGTTATGCTCAAAAAATAATCCTCAGAATATCAAATATATGCCTGTGGTTATTT
>JASFHC010000004.1:0-24948 GCA_050123435.1 Desulfobacterales bacterium | reverse complement strand
AGTATAAAAGTCAAAACATGGCTCACGGAGCGTTCCAGCCCCGGAATGGTTTTTATGCCGTTCCATTTCCATGAAGCTCCGGCAAACATCCTAACACATTCTAAAGTCGACCCGGTGGCAAAGATACCTGAGTTCAAGGTCAGCGCGGTCAAGGTTAAAAAAGCTTCATGAGGGAGTAATCCAGATGGTTGAATACTTAATCATTCCGGTAATCAAACTTATTGTGGTATTCAGTGTGTTTCTTTTTATCGCTGCTTACACAACCTATATGGAACGGAAATTTCTGGGACATATGCAATTGAGATACGGGCCTATGCGGGTCGGGTTTCACGGGCTCCTTCAGCCGATTGCAGACGGGATCAAGAATTTATTCAAAGAGGATGTTATCCCTGAAAATGCAGACAAGACGGTTTTTGTTATCGCCCCTGCAATAAGTATTTCGGCAGCCATTATTCTGCTTTCCGTGATCCCTTTTGGTCCTCCGATTACGATTTTCGGACGGCAAATCAGCCTATACCTTGCCAATCCGACCATCGGTATCCTTTTTATTCTCGGACTCTCAACGTTAGGCTCTTACGGAACCATTCTGGGGGGATGGTCTTCAGGAAACAAATACGGGTACATGGGCGGGCTGCGCGCGTCAGCCATGATTATCAGCTACGAAATTTCAATGGCATTCGCTGTGGTGAGCATTATCATGATTACTGGCTCCTTTAGTATCGTTGACATGGTGAATGCCCAGGCCGGATTATGGAATATTTTTAGACAGCCGGCCGCCTTCCTTGTTTTTCTGATCAGTGGCGTGGCTGAATTAAACCGGACCCCCTTCGATATGCCCGAAGCCGAATCCGAGCTATGCTGCGGATACAATGTGGAATACAGCAGTATGAAATTTGCGCTGTTTTTCCTTGCAGAATACATACACATGATTGTTTTCGCCTCCCTGGTCGCAACGCTGTTTCTGGGAGGATGGCACGGTCCGGCGTTTGTTCCCGGCGTGGTCTGGTTTTTTCTAAAGATGTTTGCCGTCATCTTCCTGTGCATTTGGGTGAGGGCTACTTTTCCCCGGTTGCGGTACGATAAGGTCATGAAGCTTGAGTGGAAGTTCCTTCTTCCGGTGGCCCTTCTTAATATTCTGGCCACGGGAATGGTGATGGCAGTGTTATGATGACCGGTTAGGTGTCACTCATATTTTTCTAAACTTTAATATTATAAATATTATTATGTTATCCTGAAACAACAGGTAAAATAATGAAAGAAACCGACGTTATCCATGTGAGTAAAGATCGTCCGGAAAAGGGAAAATATGTTAAGCCCCTTTTCAGAGGGCTTAATTTTATATTCAAGAACTTTCTCTCAAAGCCGGTGACCCTTCAGTATCCCACCGAGAAGACCCAAAGGAGCCAGCGCTGGCGAGGTCTTCACAGACTCGAGGTTGACGAGAAAGGGGAACTCAAGTGCGTGGCATGTGGCCTGTGCGCCCGGATCTGTCCGTCCGAGGCGATTACTATTGTTCCGTATGAGGAAGAGGGAGAGACTCGATATCCTAAAAAGTTTGTCATAAATGAACTCCGATGCATATTTTGCGGGTTTTGCCAGGAAGCCTGCCCCAAAGCGGCCATTACATTGACCGAGGTTTATGATTATATCGACTACACCCGTACAGATTTTATTTTTGATATTGAAAAACTGAAAACCCCTGAAAAGCTTTATTTCAAGGGAAAATAACCCAAGTGCGACCATCTTCTTTATGGAGGATGCTCCGCGAAAACAGCATTTAAAAAGGGCTTTGGCTCATGGAACAGGCACTGATATTGATTTGTGGGATCATTGCGATCGTCACCGCCGTAATGGTTATTTTATCCCGAAACACCGTTCACAGCGCCATGTGGATGGTTGGAAACTGCTTTATCCTTGCGGTTCTGTTTCTTTTACTGCATTTTCAGTTTATCGCAATTCTGCAGGTAATCGTCTACGCAGGCGCCATCATGATGTTTATCATCTATGCGATCATGTTGCTGAACCTGCGGCGCGCGGATGACAGTGCAGATCCTTTGAAAAACCTTTTTAACGGACGGTATTTGCTGGTGGCCCTTTTATTTATCGGGATTCTTATCCTCGGGGTCGGCTTCGGTCCCATGGCGTTAAAAGGATCCATGACGGATCAGGCCATGATAAAAATCGGAGAGGTTGAACTGCTTGCAAATTACATATTTGCCGATGGACTCCTCCCCTTCGAACTGGTGTCGGTCCTTCTGACGGCAGCAATTGTGGGCGCTGTTTATCTGGCCAAGAAGAATTAATTTTATGATCAAAAAATAAGGTATTATTGTAATGGCTGAATATCAAACGATCTATCTCACTTTATCGGCGATACTTTTTACAATAGGCTGCGGCGGGGTGATCACCCGAAAAAACGCCATTGTTGTGTTTCTGTGTATAGAAATCATGCTCGGGGCCGTTAATCTAGCCTTTATCACTTTCAGCCAGGCCAATCAATCCCCTGAGGGGATATTCATGGTGATGTGCGTCATGGCTGTTGCAGCGGCCGAGGCAGCGGTCGGACTTGCAATTTTTGTCCTTTTGTACAGGAAAACCGGCTTCATCAATATAGACAAGTTTAACCTGCTAAAATGGTAAATCGAGGTTAATGCAATGTTTGATTATGTATGGTTGATTCCTTTCTTGCCCTTCGTTGGAGTTCTGGTAAATGGTCTTTTGGGCCGGCGTATAGAAAAAATAAACAAAAGCCTTGTCCACTGGATCGCCTGCGGTTCGGTGGGGCTGGCTTTTTTCGTGACATGCATCATCTTTGTTCAGATGCTTGGGCTTGACCCTGAAAAGCGTCTCTACGATTACACCTGGTTTACATGGATGGCCTCTGGAACTTTCACTGTTCCCGTGGGATTTCAGATCGACCCCATTTCAATGTTTATGTGCATGTTTGTCACCGGGGTCGGCTTTTTGATCCATATTTATTCGATCGGTTACATGTGGCATGATGAAGGGACGTATTTCAGATACTTTACATACCTTAACCTTTTTATGTTGTGCATGATCACCCTAGTGCTGGCGGACAACTTCCTTCTGATGTTTTTGGGCTGGGAAGGTGTGGGGTTATGCTCATACCTCCTTATCGCGTTCTGGTTCAGCAACAAGGAATTTGCCATTGCAGGAAAAAAGGCCTTTATCACGAACCGGATCGGAGACTTTTTCTTTGCCATCGGCATGCTGCTGTTGATTGTGAATCTTGGGAAACACGGCATATGGTCGATAAAGTACACCGATGTCTTTGCTAATGTTTCTCTTCTGTCGCCAAAGCTTATCACATTGATATGCATTCTTTTCTTCCTGGGATGTACAGCCAAATCCGCCCAAATTCCTTTGTATGTCTGGCTTCCTGACGCCATGGCCGGCCCCACTCCGGTCAGCGCGCTGATTCACGCCGCAACCATGGTCACCGCAGGGGTATATTTTGTGGCTCGCTGTAACATTCTTTATCTCATGTCACCGTTTGCCCTTCAGGTTGTTGCCATTGTGGGCGGGATGACCGCATTTTTTGCTGCTACCATTGCCTTGACCCATAACGACATCAAAAAGGTGCTGGCCTACTCAACGGTCAGCCAGCTCGGGTACATGTTTCTGGGTCTGGGAGTGGGCGCCTTTGCCGCAGGCCTTTTCCACGTTTTGACGCATTCCTTTTTCAAGGCCCTTCTCTTTATGTGCTCCGGCTGTGTAATACACGCCATGAGCGGCGAGCAGGATATGAGGTATATGGGTGGGCTGCGAAAGAAAATGCCGATCACTTTTTATACCATGGTCATCGCGACCCTGGCCATCATCGGATTCCCGGGTTTTTCCGGTTTCTTCAGCAAAGACGAGATCCTCTGGAAGGCTTTCAGCAACCCCAGCGGAAATACGATACTGTGGCTGATCGGCGTCCTTGCTGCCGCCATGACCGCCTTTTACATGTTCCGCCTCATTTTTATGACCTTTTTCAACGAATGCAGAGCATCTGAAGATGTGAAAAAACATATTCACGAGGCACCCAAATCCATGACCACGCCGTTAATCATACTGGCCTTTCTTTCCGTGGTCGGCGGATATATCGGTATTCCCAAGGCGCTGGGCGGACGAAATCATGTAGAACATTTTCTTGAACCGGTTATCGGGCTCGGAAAGGGGAAACTTTTTCAAGACGCCGCCGGCAAGGCAATCATGCACGGGACGGAAACCGCCGGACATCATTCACATACGATGGAATACCTCCTTATGATCATTACCACACTCATTGTACTCGGGGGTATCTTCACCGCATACATGATGTACATGAAAAAGAGAGAGATTCCCGAGAAACTCGCTCAAAAGAACCCCTTGTTATACAAGCTTCTGCTCAACAAATGGTATATTGACGAGCTGTATGAGTGGAATGTGATAAATCCGCTTCATACGTTCAGTGTCTTTTTATGGAGAATCACTGACGCTTTGGTTATCGACGGCATTGTGAACAAAACCGCTCAATTTTTCATGTGGTGCGGTAGTGTGCTGCGTCACATCCAGACCGGTTATGTGCAACGCTATGCCATAACCCTTGTAGCGGGTACGGTGGCGATTGTCATGTATTATGTGTTTTTAATGTATATTTAGGATGAGACCTCGTTATGTGGTAACGTGGGCAAGTAGATAAGATGATCCAATTCGATCCGGACAACATCTGAAAATAGCAAATTCTGGAGATAATAGAATGAACCAGCTTAATTTTCCGATCATCAGTTTCGTAATTTTCTTTCCTCTGTTTGGGGTGCTTTTGCTTCTTTTTATACGGGGCGATAAAGAGAAAAATTATGATCTTATGCGGAAAGCCGCCTTTGTAATATCCCTTTTTGAATTTTCCGTTTCCCTGGCGTTTCCGATTTACTTTAATTCTGAAACGCCAAATATGCAGTTTGTGGAACATGTCTCCTGGGTAAAGAGTATGGGTCTTGCTTATTTTGTCGGTATAGACGGCATAAGTCTCTGGCTTGTTGTGCTGACCACTTTACTTGTTCCCTTATGCATTCTCTGTTCATGGACGTATATTAAAAAATATGTCAAAGCATTTCTCATCAGCATGCTTCTTCTTGAAACATCGATGATCGGCGCATTTGTATCTCTGGACCTGGTCATTTTTTATATCTTCTGGGAGCTTATGCTCATACCCATGTTTTTGCTCATCGGTGTCTGGGGCGGACCGAGGCGCATCTATTCCGCAATCAAGTTTTTCCTGTACACGGCGGCTGGAAGCCTGCTCATGTTTGTGGCGATTATCTACCTATATTACTATAATTACAAGATCACCGGAGTTGCTACCTTCAACCTTCTGGAGCTGTATAACCTGCATATACCCATATCCATTCAGTTCTGGCTTTGCATGGCATTTTTCATTGCTTTTGCCATCAAGGTTCCCATGTTTCCGTTCCATACATGGTTGCCGGACGCCCATGTGGAAGCTCCGGCCGCCGGAAGCGTCATTCTTGCCGCTATTCTTCTTAAAATGGGAACTTACGGTTTTATAAGATTTGCAATGCCGCTTTTTCCTTATGCATCACACCAGTTCCTCCCGATTATCGCGGTTCTGGCCGTAATTGGAATTATCTATGCGGCACTCGTGGCATGGGTGCAACCGGACATGAAAAGCCTCGTAGCCTACTCCAGCGTAAGCCACCTGGGGTATGTGATGATCGGACTTTTTGCTTTAAATATGCAGGGTGTTGAGGGGGGGATTTATCAGATGATGAATCACGGACTCAACACGGGCGCCCTGTTTATCCTTGTAGGAATCATCTATGAAAGAAGGCATTCCCGGATGATGGAGGATTTCGGAGGTCTCGCAAAAGTCATGCCGATCTTTGCCACGTTCCTTATGATCGTAACGCTTGCGTCGGTTGCCGTGCCCGGAACAAACGGTTTTGTGGGAGAATTCATGATTCTTGTCGGTGTGTTCAAGACGTACCCGCTTTTTGGTGTGTTTGCAGTTTCAGGAATGATCTTCGGGGCCACCTACATGTTATGGATGTATCAGCGGGTCATGTTCGGACCTGTTGATAAAAAGGAAAACGAAAATATTCCGGACCTGAACCTGCGTGAAATCGCTACCATGCTTCCCATTGCCGTGCTTGTTTTTGTAATGGGCATTTTTCCGGGATATTTCATGAGAAAAATGGACGCTTCTGTCTCGCTTTTTATTAACAGATTCAACAAAGACTATCAAATGTATGTTCAAGAGGCGACCGGGAAATCTAATACCAACTTGGCGATAGAAAATGCCGCTCTGATATTATCTCAGGATCGATCCTTAAACCAGGATGAAATATTAAAGGACAAACCTTTGTAAAATAAAGGCTTTTTTGCACAATATATTTGGAGGAATTAATGGAGACATTGGATTTCATTCTGCCGGCAATAAGCTACTCGGCTGTTTGGCCGCAAATTATTCTTGTTGCAACCGCATTGTTCGTACTGCTTATTGATGTCTTCAAGCGAAAAGCAAAAACTGCTTCCATCGCTTTTATATCACTTGCCGGGTCTATGATTGCACTGGCCTGTCTGGTGATGACATGGCCGACCAAAGGCGGATCTTCTTTCAGCGGAATGGCTTTTACAGACGGCTTTTCTTTCTTTATCACCCTGACCGTCTTACTGATTTTGATTATGACCATCATGATCTCCATTAATTACCAGAAGTTTTTCTCAGCGATAAACTGCGGAGAATATTACGCTCTTATCCTTTTCGCCACTTGTGGCATGACCCTGATGGCGGCGGCAGGTAACCTGATTCTTGTTTTTGTAGCCTTAGAAACCATGTCGGTCTGTATTTACGCCCTTGCGGGTTTTCATAAAGATCAGCTCCGGTCCACCGAGTCGGCTTTAAAGTACTTTCTGTTAGGAGCCTTTGCCTCGGGTTTTCTTCTTTACGGATTTGCACTGATCTATGGCGCAACCGGCACCTTGGACATTGCCAAGTTAGGCGAATTCATGACGAGTCATCCTCAGATACTGAATTCGAAGCTCCTTTTTGCCGGATTGATTATGATGACCGTGGGCTTTGGCTTCAAGGTTTCCATGGTTCCTTTCCACATGTGGACGCCGGATGTTTATGAAGGCGCCCCTACGGTGATAACCGGTTTCATGGCCACCGGCGTAAAGGCAGCTGCTTTCGCGGCGCTGATCCGGGTCATCCTTGTCCCCCTTATTTCTCTCAAAGGGGACTGGACTACCATCATGTGGATTGCTGCTTTCCTGACCATGACCGTCGGAAACATCGTAGCGTTGGCTCAGGCTAACATAAAACGCATGCTTGCCTACTCAAGCATCGCCCACGCCGGATATATCCTCATAGGTTTTGTGGCAAGCACCGGCCTTGCCCAGGCCGGGATGCTGTTCTACCTTCTGGCATATGCTTTAATGAACATCGGAGCGTTCGGTATTGTGGCGCTTCTCGGGAAAGAGGAAGGGGAATATGACCAGATATCCGATTTTGCAGGGCTGGGGTTTAAATACCCGATGATGGGGGTAGCTATGTCGGTCTTTATGTTTTCCCTTGCCGGGATTCCACCCAGTGCCGGATTTATGGGTAAATTCTATATATTTACCGAAGGCATAAAAGCCGGCTATGTCTGGCTAGTCGTATTCGGCGCCATAAACAGCATCATTTCGATTTACTACTATCTTAGGGTGGTCGTGGTGATGTACTTCCATCCCTCCGAAGGACGG
Organism: Desulfobacterales bacterium; assembly: GCA_050123435.1. Taxonomy (GTDB): domain Bacteria; phylum Desulfobacterota; class Desulfobacteria; order Desulfobacterales; family UBA11574; genus S5133MH16. The sequence goes on along the minus strand of JASFHC010000004.1, from coordinate 17,196 downwards.
GTTACCATGCCGAAACCGTCTCGGACCACCGTGTTTGCTCTTGCAATTGCATGCTGGGGCGTGCTTTTGATGGGAATATTTCCCTCATACTTCTGGTCCTTTGCAACGAATTGCGTGTTCACCCTTATGTAGCAAAAAAACCACGTTCTTTTTCGTTTCTGAGGTAAAGCTGAAGGTCAACTTATGCTTAGAATTGGTTTTAAAAGCTTCAATCAGGTTCAAAGTAAAGGCGGGGCGAGGGATTCAAACGCAGGAATATATTTAATATTTCGAGTATTGAATCCCTCGGTCCAACACAGAAATTGGGCCTGAGGGGAGGTTTTGAAACCAATTATAGAGAAGAAAACCGATCTTAACAGATGTTTTATCGCATAGGGAATTTAGTAATCCGATCCCCCTTCAGCATCAGAAAACCCAAAATGGGAGAAGACTGCTTGGTTTTGAAATCCCGTTCCTTCCCTCCCGCTCACCCCTCAACAAAAGCAGCGCTTACCATTCTACATCGATTGGAGATCAAACGAGAAGCCCGAATACTGGATATAGGCTGTGGATCGGGAATCCTGGGGCTTGCAGCAGCTTTGAGAAACGACACCACTGCACTGGGATGCGACATTAGTGCTGGTGCAATAAAGGCTTCTATGCAAAATTCGGCCCTGAACCGGATGGAAGACAAGTTCCACCTTTTTCGCGGATCGGTAGATGCGGTGTCGGGAAGCTTCAACTTAATCCTTGCCAACCTCCATGCAGTCACTCATATGAAAATGTTTGACCACTACCGTCGTCTTTTACCCCTAAAAGGAGGTTTGCTAGTGGTCTCCGGCTTCTACGACGTTCAGGCTGCGGATATAGAGAAGAAACTTTTCCAAAGGGGTTTTACCGTTCTGGAAAGGGTAGAGGCGCATGCTTGGGCCGCAGCTCTTACAGAAGAATGTTCTTACACCTGGGTGGGATTTGGGCTTAAAAAAGTCGCAAGTGACGAATGATGGTAAGTTGTTCTTGTAACAGCCCTTTGATTACTGATTAAGATCAATTCCGCATAAAAACTATTTCAAATTGCCCGTCCAATATCCTCCGCCTCACTGATTGCGTGCATCAAAATACGAGGAGATTTTGCATCACCGATCAGGTGAACCGGGATATGGGTATTCTTGAAGAGCTCCGAAGCGTTTCGGATGGGAGTCATTTTCTCCGCGATTACCACACTGTCGAACCCTTGGAGACTGATTTTTTTTCCTCCGGAGGTAAAAACCGCTCCATCGGACAAAAATCGCTTGATGGATACATTTTTGTACAATCTTACATTATCCCGTTTAAGCCGCTCTCTAAGATAGAAACGGTCGTTGCTCGACATTTCTTCTGCAAAATGTTTCTTCCGATTAAGGACTACCACCTCTTTTTCTTTTTCAGCCAGAAAGTCGGTAAGTACCAGGCCAGCCTGATTGCCGCCGATCACGATAACTCGTTTTCCCGTAGCGGTGCTTCCTTCCAGGACGTCCGTAACCGAGCAGAGGGACATTTTTGTTTGAAAAAGCCCCTTGATAATGGGTATTTCCGGAAGACTTCCGGTGGCAAGAATGATGTGGTCCGGGTTGACGGATTGGATAAACGATGTGGTCAAGGCAACGTTCAGCCGCAAATCCACCCGTAGACGGTCAAGTTCGTTTTTAAAGAACTCCACGATTTCCATGATTTCCGATCGGCCGGGCGGAATGGCCGCAAGTCTTGCAAGACCGCCCACATGCACCCTTTCCTCGCAGACAATCACCTCATGGCCGCGCATTGCCGCTATTCTCGCGGCGGCAAGACCGGCCGGCCCCCCGCCGATAACCAGGATTTTTTTTGAGCCATCGGACCTGTTCGTTCCTTTCAACAGATATTCTCTGCCCACATCAGGGTTCACCACACACGACCCGGGCTCCAATGCCAGTACATTGTGAATACATCCCAGACAACAGGCAATACAAGGCCTGATCCGGGTGAAATCCCCGGATTCGGCCTTGCGAGCATAATCCGGGTCCGCCAAAAAAGATCGGCCAAATGCTACGATATCCGCTTTTTTCTCGCTGATAATGCGATCGGCCATCTCCGGGCTTTTGATGCGTCCAACAGCCACAACCGGAACAGAGACTTCTTTTTTTACGGCTTGCGCCAAATGAATGAAACACCCCTGTTGGGTGTACATGGAGGGGATGGTCAGCTCGGATGAACCGTACACACCAGCGGAAATGTGCAGGAAATCTGCGCCTTCCTGCTCAAGGATGACGGCCAGCTGCAAGGCTTCTTCCAAGGTCCAACCGTCTTGGACATAATCGCTGCCGTTGATTCGAATGCCGACCGGAAAATCGCTGCCCACTTTTTTCTTGATATTCCGAAAAAGCTCGAGAAGAAACCGGATACGGTTTTCAAAAGATCCGCCGTAGTCATCACTGCGTTTATTGGAATTTTTGGCCAGAAACTGGTTGATCAGATAGCCGTGTGCACCGTGGATCTCCACAAAGTCAAACCCTGCTGCCTGACACCGTTTGGCCGAAGCTCCAAATGCCTCGGTTAGCTCATGAATTTCGTCAATGGTGAGTTCTTTAGGGATTCCTTTGACCACGGCTGCTGCGGGCAGCGGCGAAGGCGCGACCTTGTTGTCGTGATACGACTGCCTGCCGCCGTGCATCAGCTGCATCCCGAATTTTGTGCCAAAGGAGCGTATGGCTTGTGTCATTTTTTCCAGAGCCGGAATGCAGTCATCATCCCATAAGGTCGGAAGGTCGGGAAGTTCCAGTCCTGTGGGATGAACCGCACCTCCGCCCACCAGCATCGAACCGACCCCGCCTTTGGCCCTTGCAACAAAATATTCGATCAACTGTTCTGTGACATGTCCCTTTGCATCGACGCCGAAATTGATACTCATTGCCGACATCAGCATTCGGTTTTTTGCGGTCATGGTTCCGATCCGAACTGGTGAAAACAAATGGCTCAATGGGGTCATTTTCGTTTTCCTTGTTGTTTCATAAGTTTTTAAAAAGTGTGCGCGATTGTGGTTTGTGGAACTATAGAAAAATACCGCCGGTGTGTCAATTGCAGGACTGGGGTCACTTTTAATATTATTAAAAATAATTGACACGAACCAGGGATGACGCTAATAATTCAAAATAACCTGGACATTACGCATAGAGGGAAAACGACCATATTTGACTAGAAGTGGTTTCAAAACCTTCAATCAGGTTCAAAGTCAAGGCGGGGCGAGGGATTCAAACGCAGGAATATATTTAATATTTCAAGTATTGAATCCCTCGGTCCAACACAGAAATTGGGCCTGAGAGGAGGTTTTGAAACCACTTCTATAACGTTGGACAAGGAGAGACTGTGATTAATGATCGCGGCTTTTGATGTTCACTACTTGGAGAATGGCTATGCCTCAGCAGCAGCCGTGCTGTTCTCCGATTATCGGGATGCAGAGCCCGTAGCAGTATATACTCAATTTTTGCCCGTAATAGCAGACTATATTCCTGGAGAGTTCTACAGGCGCGAGCTTCCATGCATTTTGACGCTGCTTAAGCAAAATAACAGAGCTCCCGATGAGATGCTCGTTGACGGATATGTGATGCTTGGGAATAGACCGGGGCTCGGGCAGCATCTCTTTAATTTCTTCGATGGTAAAATCCCCATAGTCGGCGTGGCGAAATCCAAGTTTGAGGGCGCTGGAGGAGCCGAGGTTTTCAGGGGAAGGAGTATAAATCCACTGTACGTAACGTCTGCCGGAGTAAATCTGCACAAGGCCTCTGAGAGAATCAGGACCATGCACGGGGCTCATCGAATACCGACTTTGCTGAAACGAGTGGATGTTTTGGCAAGAGAACAGGCCCGACAATTTGCTTGACCAACCGTTGAAAAATCACGGTTTTTCGTAAAGGCCAGGGGGGTTGCCCCATGGCGCGTCTGCATGCATATGGAATGATCCTGGACGGCCATCGCCTGACAGATACGGAATCTGTCGATTTTGAGATTTCACCGGTTGATTTTTGCCTGATGGCGGAGGCAGCCGGAGTAAATGCTCAAAAAATAATCCTTGGAATATCAATTATATGCCTGCCTGCCCCGTAGGTCCTGCAGATCGTACTGGGGCGGTTATTTTTTTCGCATGCCTTGATCTTGAACAAAAATACTCATTTATGGATGGACACTAGTTAAGTAATCATAACATAAATGAAAATCATGGTCATGAGTCCTGCTGCAAAAGGGGTCATAAGCCATCCCACGGCGATTTTTACCAACATCTTTGGATTGAGCGTTCGAATACCACTCACAATGCCCACACCCACCACTGCCCCGACAATCGCCTGAGACGATGAGACCGGAACTCCGATCTGGGTAAAAAGATGAAGGGTCAGGGCTTCGGCCAGAACCGTTACAAGGGCCGTAAAAGGGTCCAAGGGGGCAATGCCTTTACCCACCGTAATCATAACTTTTTTGCCGTAAGTGAGTGCGCCCGAAGCAATACTGAGCCCTCCGATGAAAGCAGCCATTTGACAGGACAGAAGACCGGATCCCACATATATTCCGGTCACATTTGCCACGTTGTTGGCTCCTAAAGAATAGGCCCCGTAGCACCCTGCCAAAATGATGCCGACGATATAGATGGTGTTTCGATACGTAAGACTTGGAATGGTCTTATCAAAGATAAACTTAAGGCCATGGTAAAGCAGGTATCCAAAAATTATTCCGCCAATGGGTGTCAGGATCCAGCATGCAACGATTTTAATCAATTTGGAAAAATCCGCTGAACCTGATAAAATTCCGGCCCCTATTACGGCGCCGATAATGGCTTGGGAAGTGGAAGCGGGAATGGCAAAATAAGTGAGAATCGTCATAGTGATGGCGGCGGCGAGGGCACATAAAAAGGCCTCCATGGGAACCAGTCGAGAAAGGTCGCCGACAATTCTCATGCATTTGGACCCCTCGAGAGTAGATCCTATCAAGACAAAGATCGCTGTCAAAAGAATGGCGGTTCGGTATTTTACAATACCGGTTGTGACCCCTGTTCCGAAAATATTTGCAGAATCATTGGCACCCAAGCTCCAGCCCAGAAAAATACCGCTTATGATCTTCCACACAAAAACACTCCGTTATTTCTCCCATCATACCAAAATGATTCACTCACTTCATGCTTACGTGGATGACCTGGAGATGATCGCTTGCATCCTCAATGACGTCGCTGATGGAGGTCAGGCAGGAAAGAAAATGGGACAGGATTTCACCGTCCCAAAAATTTGTTATTTCTATCTTTCGTGCATCTCGAATCAGATCGAATTTAATATCGTCAATTTTTTTTTCATAAATCCGGATTGCCAGAATTTTCTCTCTAAGATCCTCACCCTTTAGCATGGACTCAAAGGTGATCAACAGCATCTCGCAGATGCGGCGGTTCAGGAAAGCCACCTGGATACACTCGCCCCTCAGCTGCTCGGGAAGCTTTAAATCCAAATATCTGTATGCGGTGTCCTCAAGCAGATCAAAGATGTTGTCGACAACTTCAACGAATTTACAAAGATCCGGTCTGAGATAGGGCAAAAAGGCCCCTTCATAGATTTTCGATATGATATCCCTACGAATGGTATCCCCTGCCCGTTCAATATCCATGACCTGTCGCATGAGGCTCGGATTGTCTGTTTCAAGGGCCGTTTTGAAGAAACCGCAGGCGGTACAGAGGAGCTTGACTTGTTTGGTGATGTGCCCGATGACCTGGTTTTCTTTCTTGCCCTTGGAAAATATCTTTTCAAGAAACATATTCCCCTCTTGCCCCTGCGATGATGGAAGCGGACATAACATCCATTAACGCCACCAAACCGATGATCCGATCCTGATCATAGACAAAGGCCCTTGCGATATTGGATTCGCCCATAATTTTAGCAACTTCCTTAAAATCCGTATTCTGATCAATGGCTACAATGGGTTTTGAGGCAATTTCCGAGACATTGATCTTCTTTGGATCGATTCCCTTGGCCAAAACTTTAAAAACCACATCCCTGGCTGTAATTACCCCGTATTCTTGTTCTTTGTCGGGAAAGCGAACCAGCAGAGAACGAATCCTTCTGTTTACCATCCTTTCAACGGCATAATAGACAGATCTTTTATGATCAATCGATTTGATATTGGTTGTCATAAATTCATTAACTTTCATTAGTAAGCCTCCTGTCCGATTGAAAAGACGTGTTTTTTTTAGAGCCATTGTGCAATAACTATGGAATTTCACAAAGCTTCAGAATTTAGTGCAGGAAATGAAAATGTTGAATAGCCGGAAACATGAGCTTTCAAATATCGAAGGTCAAATTTATTGTCAACAGCGATTTTCGAGGTTGCCGCAGATTCAATGCGAAACACATGAAGCCATAGTGGCTATTGCAAATTCACTTCAACGCCGAAGATGCTGCAAGATCGGAAATCCCGCAGGATGTAAAATTTTAAAAATATAAATCAATCCAAATTCATTAAAAATAAAAGATGGTTGATTTCCCAAAAACGTAACATCTTGCATTCAATTGCTGGTGTCTCTGCACCACACAAGAAAAGCAGGGCCATTACTGACCCTGCCCTCTTCGCCTTGAAAGCCTCTTTTGTTTCAAGACATGCTCCGGTTCAGTGAGCCGTCAACCCGATTGATTGTGGAGTCGTCTGAACCAGGAATATTTGTTTGATTTGAAGCCTTACCTAAATGCCGTTTTTAAACTCGGTGCATATCATGTTTTTTTATAGTTATGCTGACGACCAAAGGATAAGATGCACGCACACCAGAGAGGCCGTTTATTAAAGTTGTTTTTAAAAAAATTACGAATACACGTTCTGATTGTCGATGATGGACAGCCCGACAAGAGAATGACCTGTCGTTAGATCGTAAGATGTTTTTGACGCGACCTGGGTTTTTAAAAGTTTTGGGGAGTCTGATGATTCCGGCGGATTGTACTCCATGTTCAATATATCACCAATCTTTAGCTTGTTAAGAACGGGGGAGTCTTCTTTTACCAGAATACATAGCCCGTTTAAGGGAATATCTCGCAACTTGAACAGGTATGCCTCATCAATACCGTTTAGATAGAACTGTACGCTGTAGTACTTTTTCAACATGTTTCTTGATTCAGATGTCCTACCAACTGAGTTGTCCAGGGCAGTTTTTTCCCATTATTAAAAACAAACCAAACACCCGACCCGCAAAACCTATATTAATTCATAAGCGTGTGCTGTTGTAATGTCAAGCAAAATTATATATAATTAATATATAATTATATTATATTAGAATATATTGTGTATTATTAAACAAAACTACCATATATTGTGTGCCTGCAAATCAAAAAGCTGGGTAAAATTGAACTGTTTTATTACAATGCCTCTTTAAGTACCTCTACCGGAAAATTGAGTATTCTTTTTCTATCCTAAAAAAACAGTTGTTGAGTTAAAAAAAAATTCTTTAAGAAAGGAAAATGGTGCGAAAGGATAAGGTGCTGAACAATAAATGAGGGCTAAGATTCCTTAAAAGAAAAAAAGTAGCAGGCTGATAATAATATTAAGAAATAGGGTACTTTGCTGACCTTATTAATTAGGGACAAGAAAGCCCGGAGATAACCGGATTCCTGGTGGCTGGGAACTCGGTTATCTTTTTTAAAACAATTTTCTATTAAGAACCTGATAATATTTTATTAATTTTTGACCAGGAACAGGTAACATTTAGATGGTTATTCTAAAAATGCACTCGCGGTGTACTTGGAGATATTACAATTTTTATACCTATGTGGGGTATGGTATCAGGTCGGTTTGTCGTTTTAATAAACAACTGTTAGGCATTCTGCTCAAGTGACCGCCTGCGACAGCACCGATCTTCATGGCTGCAACTGCATTAGAAGGCACAGCTGAAAGCCTGCCCTATATTTATTAAAAAACGTTTCAGAGTACGCGAAAAGTGATTTGGGCAACAGCCCGTTAAACTCTGACCAACGGTGAATGTATGTAAAGATGTTCATAAAATTTAAGTAATTTGACTCATAATTTTAGACAATTATTAATCAATTAGCATAGCGGGCCTCACTATACGAGAAATGTAACCATTTGAGAATCCTTAATATTTTTCTCATCGATTGTAACTCGATGATTTTGCATGATATTTGCATATAAAAGAAGAGAACAAATTTTGTATTTTATGATTATTTATACAGCAATTATTTTTTCTAAAAAGATTTAAGTGGTGAGTGATCATGTTTACACTATTTCTGATCGTTGAAATAATATTCAAAATATTATTCGTCATTTTAGCAATAGCGACCATTTTTTGTCTGTGTATTTTTATGGGAGGCTTATCTTTTCAAGCTGCAAAATTTCTCCGATAACGGCCTATGTATTCTTGTAAAACAAGTTTCCTCTGCGTTCAGACAACTGAAAGTTGGTGATATGGTGAATATGGAATACAATCAAAAAGAATTTTCAGGTTTCCTCAAATTTTTAAAAACCAAGACCACATCCAAAAATTGTTATGATCGTTTTAAAGGGCATTCTCTGGTTTAGCTTTCTATCATCGACAATTAGATTGGTGCGTTTTCATTACCGAGGTAATTTTTATGATTTGTCATAGATGTAGTAGAATAACCAATCATATTTATATCACTGATAGCCATGAAAAAGTTTGCGAAAGAACCTGCAAAGGTCCCCGGAGCCTATAGATAGCTTAAACAAAGACACATTCTATGTCAAACAGCGAAGACAAACTTAATATATATGAAATCAACTCTCTTTTGTTTCAGATAATTTCTTACATGTCTGAATCCGAAAGACGGGGACTACATTCTGTATTAATTGAAAATCCATCCGAAGTCGAAAATCAAAAAGACCTGTGTTTATTAATTTCCAGTATATCTAAAACTAAAAGGCGAGAACTGCTGAAGAAGTTGGTAAAGTGGTATCACTCTAAATCTATAGAATTAAGGGAATATCCTCGGAGACCTTTTTCGATCCCCGTAGAACACGCAAGCAATGGTGTTAACTTTATATATTTCATTCAAAATATAAGTAATGATGGTGTGTTTATTCAGACCGATGGTAAATTTCATATCGGACAGCAAATTATAATGATTTTTTTCCTCCCCAAGTTTGAAGAAGACATAACCGTCAGTGGTAAAGTTGTTAGAGTTGATTCCCAAGGGATTGGCGTTAAATTTGATGAGCTTATAGATTCAAAATCAATCGATGAACCTTCCATTTCAAAACGCCAGTTTTTGATAAAAGGGTAGGAATCAATAATTCGCAATTTAAGATAAATAAAATGAAAAAATTATTGCGAAAATATTTGAAAAAATTCGAGCATAACGAATTAAAATTAGGTGAAATCAGAGCGTTAATTGCGCTAAGATACTACTTTGGCAAAAAACAAATTGAGATTGTTACGCTTTAATTGCAGGTTCAAGGGTCGGACAGTAAAAAGGCGAGTTGTTTTGCATGAAAGTCAAAATTCCCGCTGTAATCAAATGACTTGGCATCCAAAATATAACCTTTTTCGATGACTGCCCTATCACCGGCCGTGTTGCTCAAGTAACTACTGGGCCTTGGTCTTATTGCTTTGCCTTGAAGCTGAACTTCCGGCCGCCAATGGCCACCCTCGTACATCAAGCCGCCTTTGGTATGGACAAACACTTCTAACGATCAACCAAGCCATTTATTTTTATTCTTAACATTTTTCTTGAGCTGACCCGGAGGGTATTTGCGCTTGTGCTCTTCGTAATGGATATAAGGTTTATCGGAATCCATCTCAATGCTTACGTACCCACCAGATCCCAATTGAATAGAATGAGGCAACGATGCGGCAATTCGCCAGTTAGGCCCTTCAAGGTAAAAATATAATTTTCTATAGTCGTCATAGTAAACGCTACAGGCAGGATAATACCGATATTTATATTTTGCCCGATATCCATGGGCCGGTGCATGCGGTGGAGGCCCTCCTTTTTTGACTTCATGATGGTGTCCGCAACCTGATCCCTCACCCCATTCAAAACCTACCGCTCCTCCGGTTGTTCTACATGCGCTGACAGAAAATACAAATAAAACAATGGCTAAAAAAATCATTATTCTTTTGATAACACTATAATGCATTTTGCTTCTCCTTTTATTATTTTCGTTCATATAAATATTATGCAAAAATTGAACCAGGATGATGCTATAGAATATATGTTAATATTATAAGTGGTTAGATAACCTATTTAGATGATATGATTAAAATAGTGTGACAAATATCGTCAAATTAAACGACAAAATAAGGTTGCAGAGTTTAGGCACAAAAAATAAAATTGGAAATTGAATTTACGCTTTGCAAACGGAGGATCAAAACATGGATTTCAAGGTGATGCTAACAACTTTTGGCATGATATTTCTCGCTGAATTGGGCGATAAGACTCAGCTGGCGACCTTTGCTTTTGCTGTTGAAAACAAATCAAAGCTTGCTGTATTTTTAGGCTCTTCGTGTGCACTTATATTGACCTCTTTGCTGGTGGTTGTCTTTGGATCTGCCGTAAGTAGGCTAATTCCGGCAAACTATCTTAAAGGAGGGTCCGGAGCTTTATTCATATTGCTGGGTTTATGGATTTTAATATTTCAAGGAGGAAAATAGAATTTTTAAAAGTGTCGTGCCTCTGTCAGCATATAACATGATATCAAACTGTAAATATTTTCGCCTTTATATTTCTCGTCTGTAAAACAGACATCTTAAATTTTCTGGTGCAAATTAAAAATAGGCGCTTATACAGCATACTGTGTCTTGCCGCCAAAATACAGTTGACGTAATAAATGGATTGGTTTTTGGGATATGTTTTACTATCTGCTGCATTAAAGGATTTTAAAGCGTCGACATAAATAGTAGGTATCGCCTCAACCATCGATTGGTAATACGGTATGAAAGTCTCTGGCAAGGCCGGCTCATTGATATGTACCGAACCATTGCAGATTTCGAAACATTCAGTAAGATTATAGAATCTCAATATATGAGATTAAAACCAAAAAGTGAGAAACCCTGCCACTCACCCTAATTTGATATTAAGATCTCCTGTGAGTTCGTTGAGGGAGGCAAAACCAATGCATCATAAAACAATACCGATATTCCCCTCGTCATCATGGAGGCGTTGATTATACATTTAAAGGGAGCAAAAAAAAAACAGATAAATGCTATAAGGCAACTATCAATATAAGTGTATTATATTTCAAGGAGGATTTTCGATGAAAGCTTTTACATATGACGACATTCTCTTGGTGCCTTCTTACAACCACTGGGAATCTCGCAAAGTTGTTGATATCTCAATGACATGCAAAAAGGAAAAACTATCCCTTAAGCTACCGTTGATGACCGCAAACATGGACACCATCACCGAGGCGGACATGGCCAATTATATCGGGGCTAAGGGTGGTATTGGTGTTTTACATCGTTATATGTCTAAAGAAAACAATGTGCGTATGTTTAAGGATTGCAGGTACCCGACGTTTGTGTCTGTCGGCTGTGGGACCAAAGACCTGGAACGGGTCGAAGCTTTGCGGGACGCCGGTGCAGATCTGTTTTGTATTGATGTCGCACATGCCCATGCTAAGTATGTGGGAAGAGCCCTTAAAAGCATTCGTAAGATGCTTGGTGATGAAGCTTGCATCATGGCAGGAAACGTGGCTACTTATGCTGGAGCCGATCACCTTGCTTCCTGCGGCGCCGATATCGTTAAAGTGGGTATCGGTGGCGGTTCCGTTTGCACGACAAGGATCAAGACGGGTTTCGGTGTACCCAATCTAACTGCGATAAAAAACTGCTCACGGGTGGATCGTTCAGTTGTTGCCGATGGCGGTATCCGGTATCCTGGAGATATTGTCAAAGCGCTGGCTTTCGGAGCGGATTTCGTTATGTTGGGGAGTATGCTGGCAGGCACTAAGCCGACACCCGGACCTGTGATTCGAAAAGAAGATAAAAATGGAGAAGAGGTAAAGGTGAAAACCTACCGTGGAATGGCGAGCAGCGAAGTCCAACAAGAATTGTATGGAGGCATTGCAGAATGGAAAACCTCGGAAGGAATTTCAACTGAGGTTCCCTACAGGGAAGACGAAGACAAGGTTATTACTAACATTATCGGCGGACTGCGCTCCGGGCTGACATACGGCGGTGCAGCTACTATTGCCGAACTGCAGAGGAAACTGGACTACATCGAGATCACCTCATCAGGCCGAACGGAAAGTTTGCCCCACAGGCTTCTTTAGTATAATTTGAACTCCCATACGATCACTGAATAGGGTCTAAATCGCATCAGTGGCATATGAATCGGGATTTGGATATTTTGCCAGCACAAGAATCCAAAAACGATTGATACCTATAGCATATATCCGAAAACCTATAAAAAACCAAAAAAGGGCAAACTCCTTGAAAAAGATTTGTCCTTATTGAAAGGATGATATCATACTAATTTTTTGAGATAATATTTGTGGTATCTTGGAGCAATAGGAAAAGTTCACACGCTTCTAAACAAGAATAAATATACCTTTTTCCGTAAAATTGAGTTATAATTAAATGACATTCTAAATTCTGAAAAGGGGAGGGGGCATTATGGCAATTTCGGTTATGATCCAACGTACATTTTGCAACACAAAAAAAGCAGCCAAGCTGGCTCCACTGATCGTAAAACTCCGATCTCTGGCCACCATCCAGCCTGGTTATATTACCGGTAAGACATTTCGCTGTCTGGACTGCCCCGGTGAATACATGGTTATCAGTACCTGGAACAGCCTTGACGACTGGAACCGATGGCTGCAAAGCGAACAACGCATGGCACTTCAAAAACAGGTCGATGATTTACTGGGCGAAATAACACAGTATCGTCTCTACGAACCCTTGGTTGGTGGAATTATCCCTCAATTTCAGGGTGTTGCGGAATGAGTAGCTCGGTCGACGTGAATTGTCGTAAATATAACCCGGTCTGACAACATGCATGTTGAAATACTTAAGGCTTAAAGCCTATTTTCAGTGTTCCTTCAAAACCTGTGTTTACTCTTATCAGTATCCCAATATATTACTTTACAAGTATCGTAAATAAAATCCTCAATTTGACAAGCTAAGATTGTTGTTAAAAAGCAATTTCATTAGATTAAAATAGTTGGAGGTAGGATTCCCATCTTTTTAGGATATAACTTCTTGACATAACAAGACAAAATAAATCCATGCGGCTGGAGAGATATTGCAGTGATCTGCAATTAAATTAAGGCCGGCGATCCGCAACGCGTGTCGATTAGTTACCTGATTTTCTCAATTCTTTGGCTTGTTCCGATAAGGTGGAGTCGCCTCGAATTTTTAATCCTTAATTTTGTTTTTTTTGGAAGAAATCAGTTCCTTAATTGCTTTGTCAAGTTCGGAAAGTTCAAATGGTTTTGATAATACCTTGTTCGCTTGGGATTCTAAAGCAAATTCTCCGGGATATTCCCCCCATCCAGATATTGCTATAACAGGTGTGTCAGGTAATTTTTTCTTAATTATTGAAATAAGAGTAATCCCGCTTAGTTGGGGAATAAGGAGATCTGTTATTACCAGGTCAAATCCTTGTGGATCATTTTCAAATAACTTCAGTCCGTCCAAACCATTAGAAGCTGAAGTGACATCGTAATTTTTACTTTTTAGAAATTGGCAGAGATTGACCAGAATATGTTTGTCATCATCAATTATTAGTATTTTTAGTGACTGGTCCATATATTTAAATTGATATTCAATCTAGTTCTAACCATGTTATGATTTACCAAAACAACAAACCGGAAGTTAGTTCTTGTTAATTACATATATTAATAACATCAAAAAGGCAAACCCTGTGAACGGTCGGGGTGTTTTTCATATAATTCTTTGTAAAGAGCATAATGAATGATCAGCAGCGAAATCATACACTGTTTGAAACCATTAGGGATCGTTAAAATAGAACAGCGGTATTTTTAAATCGCGATTAAAGTGCCTCAAGCAGGTAGTCATATAACCTACTTTACACTGAAAATCTACCAGGCTTTTTACAACTAATCGGGAGAAGAACCAAAAATATAAAAAATACTTGTCAAATATAATCAACAAAATATATTATATATAAAAATTATAGTTTGATTTTTGATGGTTCGTAGTTATGTTTTCCGTCTTAACTAAAATTTGCATATTTATTCAAAAGACCATTTAGAAACTTTAGCTGTATAACACGCATAATTTTTATGTATTTTAAACAAAGAACTGTTGAAAAACCGGTCAGTTGTTCAGGTGTGGGCGTTCATTCGGGGAAAAAAGTCAATCTGACCATCAAGCCGGCACCGAGCAATCATGGCATCAAGTTCATAAGGACAGACCTTCTTGACTGTCCAGGCATATCCGCCCATTTTAATATGGTTGTGGATACAAGCATGGCTACCGTCATAGGGTACGAAGGCTTTATTGTTTCAACCATAGAGCATCTTATGGCTAGCTTTGCCGGCCTGTCAATCGACAATGCCCTGGTAGAGGTCGATAGCTATGAAATGCCCATAATGGACGGCAGTGCTGGCCCCTTTACCTCCATGATAAAATCTGCAGGAATTCGCGAGCAGACCGCGCCCAGGTATTTTTTCGTGGTTAAAAAACCCATAGTGCTTAAAGAAGACGGCAAAATGGTTGGGGTATACCCCTGCTCGACTTACAGAATAACCTGTACCATTGAATACGATCATCCTCTGATCAAAAAGCAGTCCTATTCCGTAGATTTATCGGCTCAGGTTTTTGAACGTGAAATATGCAGGGCCAGAACCTATGGTTTTCTGCATGAATATGAATATTTTAAGCGTTACGGTCTTGCCCGAGGAGTTTCTTTGGATAATGTACTTGTCATTGATGACAAAGAAGTGATTAATGAAAACGGCCTGCGCTATATAGATGAATTTGTGAGACATAAAATTCTCGACTGCATCGGAGATTTTTCACTTCTTGGTATGCCTGTTTTAGGCCATGTGGTAGTCAGTAAATCCGGTCATGCATTCAACCACGCCTTTCTCAAGGAATTCTTTTCTCGAAAAGAATCATGGGAGACCCGCACAATCAATACTGAAAATGAGCCTCCCTTCTGTCAACCAAAATCACTTGCCATTTAACAAGGTATCCGCTATTAACTAATTTTATTGTTCTTTGTGGTTATTAGCAAAAATTTTGTTTCTCAAAACCCAATATTCTAATTGTGAGCTTACCGCTCGTATTTTGCTATGGCAGGAGGGGCCAAGTGAACTTGAAGCCCTGTAACGTATAGATATGAGACCTTTTATAAGTCGAAAAACAGGTGTCTGGCTGGTCGGCATAATTTTTTTTATTCAGAATCTATGTTTTGCTCGGAATGCCAAATTGACAAACATAATTGTTACAAATACCCGGGACGACCTTCTGGTTTACCTGAAGGTTGAAGATGCATTCAGAGAAGAAATGAAAAACGCAATATCTAGTGGTGTTCCCACCACATTTTCATTCTTCATTAAGCTTTATAAGGTCCGCAATCTATGGTTCGATAAAAAGATCGCCGATATAAAAATTACAAATACGATCAAGTACAATAACCTGAAAGAAGAATTTGTTGTAACACGCTCATGGGATGGGGGAAGACCTCAGATTACGCAATCGTTCACAGAGGCCCAGAAATTAATGGCTGTAATTGACAGCCTAAAAGTTGCCACTCTCAGCAAGCTTGAAAAAGGCGGGCATTATCAAATAAGAGCTGAGGCTGAGCTTAGCAAAATAACCCTCCCTTTTTATCTGCATTATATTCTTTTTTTTGTTTCTCTATGGGACTTTGAAACCGACTTGTATACTATAGATTTCATTTACTAGATCGGCCAATGGTCATGCAAAATAAAAGATACAAAAATCCGGCATCCTATATTTCGGAAGAAGAGCGCAACAGACGGAAGCGCGAGGTCATTATTAGTCTTATCATCATTGCGGTGGTGGCCATACTGACGTTTGCCGAGAGCAGGATAATACATTTTGGAGCCGGCATCCCGGTTTCCAATACCATCCTGATGTTTATACTCATCAACATCAATTTGTTGTTGCTGATCCTTCTGATATTCCTTGTCTTCAGAAATCTGGTAAAGCTGATTTATGACAGAAAACGCAAAGTAATGGGTGCAAAACTGAGAACCAAACTTGTCGTAGCATTTATAACCCTGTCACTTTTGCCGACCATTATACTTTTTTTCTTTTCCATCAACTTTATTACAACCAGTATTGAATTTTGGTTTAACGTTCCGGTAGAACAGGCTCTTGAAAATTCATTGCTGGTGGGCCGAAGTTTATATTGGCATGCGGAAGAGAGCAGTCAGTTTTTTATGGAAAGAATATCCTATCAGATCGAAACCAAAAAACTTTTAGATCCTGAAAAGAAAAAAGCCCTTTCCCGTTATATTCAAATTGTACAGCGAGAATTTAATCTTCATGCGGTCGAACTTTATGATGCCAATGCAAGTCGCCTCACATTTTCTCTTTCCCCGGAATTGGAAGATATGCCCTTTGGAGTGGTTTCCGCCGACAATCTTTTAAAACAAATGCCTTTGAAGGGTGTCCGGTCAATCTCTGAAAGTAATCTTTCGGGAGAATTCATCAGAACTATCGGACCTATCCCTTTTGGCGCAAAGCGTACCCATGCAGAGGCGTTTGTTGTGCTAACGAGACTGATGCCGCCGGACCTTTCCGAAAATATGGTGTCCATTTCGAGAGGGTTTGAAGAATACCAACAGATAAAACTTCTTAAGAAACCGATTCAGGTGACTTACTATATCACCCTGTCCATCGTAGGACTTCTGGTTGTATTTTGTGCGATATGGTTTGGCTTCTATCTGGCGAAAACCATCACCATACCCATCATGGAACTGGCTGAAGGGACCCACAGAGTTGCAGAAGGAGACTTGAGTTTCAGTATCGGTCAGGTCGCCGACGACGAAATCGGGAGCCTTGTAAATTCATTTAATAAAATGACCAGAGATTTGCGGATCGGCAGGGATCAACTGGAGCTTTCCGCCCGTTTGCTTCGAGAACAAAATGTCGAGATTGAAAAAAGACGGCAATACATGGAAATCGTACTTGAAAATGTCTCTGCCGGTGTAATTACCCTTGACGCGGGAGGGTTCATTTCCACCATCAACAAGTCGGCCGAAAGAATGTTGGACCTT
>JASFHC010000003.1:0-25908 GCA_050123435.1 Desulfobacterales bacterium | reverse complement strand
GGTATCTCCTCCTTCGATAACCGTCTCAAAAGAAGGATTAAACAGCATATTCCCATCAAGCTTTTTTATGGCAATGATGATTAGGTTGAATTGTTGCCTGATTCCTGAATCTTTGAGCATCACATTTGCCAGGGGTGAAGAAGGGTCGACCGGTATCTCTTCCATTTGAATATCTTTACGTCTATAAGCAAAGGCAAGTTCCAGAAAATTTGTCACGGTTGGGCGGATGATCCGCTGTGCCATACTCGTCGCCCCTACATCATAGGGAGATTCCACCCGGCTTGCACCGGCAGCCAGTAATTTTGACTTTGATTCGTCTCTATTCGCACTTGCCATGATAAAAAGGCCGGGATTAAGCTGTCTGGCCGTTAGTACCAGAAAAACGTTTTCCGTATCTGTAGCCAGAGCAGCAACCAGCCCTTTGGCACGCTGTATTCCTGCGTTAAGCAAATTTTTTTCATCTGTCGCATCACCGGATATATAGAGAATTCTATTTGCATCCATTACCGGAGTAAGCTCCGGGTCCTTCTCAATAACGACCAGATCAATGGGCTTTCTTAATAACATCTTGCAAAGAATCTTGCCGATACGCCCATATCCACAAATAATGTAATGGGTTTTCAGTCGATCAATTTTTTTATCCAATCTTCTCCTCCCTAATATGGTTCTGATTCGGCCTTCAACCATAAACTGGACAACAGCGCCGGCAACATACAAAAAGAACGCAACGCCGATACAGATAAGCAAAATAGTGAACACCTGCCCCATTTTGGTCATCTCATGTACTTCACCATACCCCACCGTGGTAAGCGTGGTGACGGTCATATACAAGGCATCTAAAAAATTCCACCCCTCGATCATCATATATCCGGCTACCCCCAGACTAATGATGAATATCACCAATAAATTAGCAAAGATCAGATGTTTTGTACTATTCATTTGGCCACATAGCTTTTTCCGATCCGGGAACCGAGTTAGATTACAGGAAGGCGCACCCCTTTATCCTTCTTTCACAGGTTACGATGTGTGTTATGTTTTTGACGGCGTTATCTAATTATGTTACATTTTGATGACAAATCAAGGGGTTTTTTATTTCTATATTTTAAATGGAAACAAACAATTAAATGCATGGCATCTTTCCTGGGATCGGGAAAATACTCTCTTCTGATACCAGGTTCTAAATTCTTGACCTAACCCTTTTAATTTGATAGAAAATTTATTTATCATGCATCGCAATTTAAACCAACAATATAACCCGTTCAAATCTTTGTATCAATTTCGAGACCTTTGATATTGACTGAAAATTCCATAAAATATGAACGCCAGCGAGAAGAGATGGTGAGAAGGCAGATTCAAGCACGCGGGGTAACGGATCCCAAAGTCCTTGCGGCCATGGGCAAAGTCCCGAGGCATCTTTTTGTGAGTGAAGCCTTAAGAGATCAGGCCTATGGTGATTTCCCGCTCCCCATAGGAGAACAGCAGACCATCTCACAGCCGTATATCGTAGCTGAGATGACCCAGGCACTGCAGCCGGGCGAGGAAGACAGAATTCTTGAAATCGGCACCGGATCAGGATATCAGGCTGCAATTTTAGCAGAAATAGTGTTTCGCGTCTATACGATTGAGAAAATACACGCTCTATACTTAAGTAGCCGCAAGCTGTTTGACAAGCTTAATTATCACAATATTGTAACCAAATATTCCGACGGTACTTCCGGATGGTCGGATGAAAGCCCTTTTGATGGCATTATTGTCACCGCAGGTTCACCAGGAATTCCCAAACCCCTTGTCAGCCAACTTGCTGTGGGGGGACGTATGGTGATACCTGTAGGAGACCGCTACTCCCAGGAACTGATAAAACTGTACAAGGATGAACAAGGTATTCACAAGACAAGTTTAGGCGGATGCCGGTTCGTCAAGCTTGTGGGTGAGTACGGATGGAAAGGGTAATTTATGCTTCGCCGTCTTTACGACTGGGTGCTCCACTGGGCAGATACACCATACGGATCATGGGCATTATTTCTGCTGGCCTTCAGTGAATCCTCTTTTTTCCCAATACCCCCTGATATACTGCTTATAGCACTGGCTGTAGCCATTCCCAAAAAATCTTTGAAATATGCTTTAATATGCTCAGCCGGATCTGTACTCGGCGGATGCTTCGGCTATCTGATCGGATGGCAGTTCATGGCTTCAATCGGGAACCATATTGTAGACTTTTATGGCCTGACCCAAAAGGTCGAATACATCGAGGTCCTTTACAATAAGTATGATGCATGGGCCGTGGGGATCGCCGGATTTACTCCCATACCCTACAAGGTATTCACCATTTCAGCCGGTGCATTTAACATCAATTTTTCGGTATTTTTAATCGCTTCCTGTGTATCTCGATCTGCACGGTTTTTTCTGGTCGGTGGACTCATTTATGTTTTTGGTCCCAGTATTCAGTCTTTTATCGACAAATATTTTAACATCCTTGCCACGGCATTTACAGTTCTTCTTGTTGCCGGATTTTTAATAATTAAGTATCTGCTGTAATTGTTCGAAATACTCCTAAAATGCTCGCAAAGCTAGATCCAAAACTCAAACGGCGATCAATCAAAACACATTTTTGACAATTCATTTAAACAAAAAGCTCGAAATGAAAAAAGACATCAGAGACAAAGCCCATATCAGTCATAAAGATATCATCGAATTGAACTTTATCAGAAAGCCGGGAGCCTATGTATTTCGGAAATACCATAAACAGGGGTTACGATCTCAAATTATGGAAATGCTTGATCCGGATGATGTTATAAAGCAGAACAGAGGTAAAATAATAAACGGAACATTATTTTTCCCCTGGGCCGTGCCTTTAAAAATGCTCAGAATTTTTAAAACCAGATTCGACTCCTTAACGGATGTTTTTGAAGAGGTACAAAGGTTTAAAATTATCGAAAAATATATGCCATCCGATTCTTATGCAAAGTCTGAAGAATTTATTGTGGATTATATGTGGAATGGAAACCGCGATTTCATTCTTTGCGGCCTCCAGGAGTATGTAGCGGGTGAAATTCTGAACCCTTGGGAAACGACGGGTATAAATCAACTGGAAAATTTTTTTGCCAGTATCAGCGTTAACAGCCGTAATACCCTGGGAATGACTACGGATCAGCTTGTTACAAGGTTCCGGAAGAAAGTTGAAAACTTCATTAAAAGCGTTAAAAAAATGATCCTGGAATCAAACTATGTTCCTGACTTTGCCGGTTTAGAAAATCTTCTCGTCACACCCGGGGGAGACATTAAACTGGTGGATATAAATAATGTTTCCAGGGTTTCATTTGGACCTGACATCAGCTTGGATGATAAAGGATATCCCGTATGCGATAAATCCATTGAAGCAATATCAATACTCGAGCAGAAACTGCTGGATAAACCCATTGATAAAAACGAAACATTGTACAAAATATTTCTTGATCCTCTAAGAATGAGGGCCGTTAGCAATTTAGAGAAAAAATTTCATGGTTCCTTAAAATTGGCAAACTCGTAAGGCCCTGGATCAATTTATTTGTTTATTATCCATACGATTATCGGAAGCATCAATGCCAGAATAATCAACACGCCCGGAATCGACAAATAAGGCTGATACCATGGTTTGCGTTTTGAACGGGCCTCTTTGACCTCGGCCAAAAACCAGTTCCCGATCAATAAGGCAGCCACCAGTACAGCGACTAATTTTAAAATATTTAATAACGTCGTCATATTCTTCTCCATGTAATTCGTAAAAAGAATAATTTTTTAAATGATTCTGTCTTAAAAGCCTAAAAATCTAAACGGTTTTCAGTTGTTTTGATGCTTTTCGCACTTAGAAATATTATTATTTCAAAATATGTCAATATAGAATTTTGTTTGTAATATCATATAGGTTCACAAATTGTAGGTTTTTTCCGGTGAATTAAATTTTATGTTCCACTATTATAATAGAATATAAAAGACTTAAGGTTTTATGATTGATGCGAAACAAACGACAGCAATTCGGTAAAGAAAGTGAGTCCATAGCCGTCAGGCACCTGAAAAAGAACGGGTACAAAATTCTTGAGAAGAATTATCGTAACAAGCTGGGGGAAATCGACATTATTGCAAAAGATAAGGATACACTTGTCTTTATTGAAGTCAAAGCAAGGAAATCCGGTCGTTTCGGAAATCCCAAATGGGCCGTAACCCCTAAAAAACAGCGTAAAATTTCCATGGTGGCACTTTATTATCTAAAAGCTTCAAAACAAAATGCTGTCAAGGCACGGTTTGACGTGGTCAGCATACTTTCCACAGAAAAGAACCCTGATATAGAAATCGTTAAAAATGCCTTCCAACTCGCTTACACGTGAACCGGGGGGGGCAACTACTAAAGTACTTGGGGGCTTCGCGCCAATTGGAATAATGGACCAATATCATTAATTAATACAACAGGCTAAACACATTTAATTTCAGTGGAGCGTTCTCCCTGTATTGAGATTCAAATGCTTTTACCCTGATTAATACATCAGAACTTATTGAGAAGTTGCGCTGTAAGTGTTAATCTGTTTTGATTATGGCACAAAATTCAATTCGGCGGAGCAAAAAGGATCTTATCTTGCAGGCACGCCCCTGCGACAAATCCGGAATACTTTACGTCGTTGCCACGCCCATAGGGAACAGAGACGATATCACCATAAGAGCACTCAATACTCTCGGGCATGTCGATCTTGTGGCCGCAGAGGATACAAGACATACCGGCAGACTCCTGACACATCACAATATCAAATGTCGTATGATCTCTTTTCATGAACATAATGAAAACAAACGTACGCCGGATCTGATTAACAGGCTCAAAGCTGGATCATCTGTGGCCTTGGTATCAAATGCAGGCACGCCATCCGTATCCGACCCCGGCTACAGGCTTGTAAAAGAGGCCGTCATGAACCAAATAAAGGTCAGCCCCATTCCCGGTGTGTCGGCCGCCATTGCCGCTCTCAGCGTTTCAGGATTGCCAACCGATTCCTTTGTTTTCATAGGCTTTCCCGCTAAAAAGAAAGCAAAGCGGCTCAATCAACTTAAAAACCTTGCCGGTGAAAACAAAACCATGGTATTTTACGAATCCCCAAAGCGCATTCTGACATTTTTAAAGGAAATCATAACGGTTATGGGGGACCGCTACGGTGTCCTTGCCAGAGAGATGACCAAGCTACATGAAGAATTTATTAGAGGCCTATTATCTGAAATTCTATCCAGCTTGAATGCACGACCGGCAATAAAAGGCGAATGCACGCTTATAGTAACGGAACGTGAAAAGAACAAAGACGTTTCCATTAAAACCGTTAGAAACGAGATAAATAAAGCGCTGGAGAAAAAAGAAAGCACAGCTTCCGATCTTTCAAAAATAATTGCCAAGAAATACGGCCTTCCGAAAAATAAGGTATATGATGAGGTGTTGAAATTGAAGCGCAGGATGCAACGCCAAGATCACAATTCGAATTAATAATGGAGACAAACCCGAAACCCGAAACCCGAAACCCGATCATATATCCGGTAATTCTTGCTGTTCCTGATAGGGAACAAAAACTTACAGGCAAAGAAAAGGTTTCCTTTCTAAGCAAACATGCCAGAAAAGCCCTTGAAATATCCGCCCAAAAGAGCCACATCCAATTAACCTATCTTAAAAAAGATAAAAAAGGTGTTCCATTGCCTTTTAACGGGCATTACTGGTCCCTTGCTCACAAGTCCACATATGTTGCAGCCGTAATTGCTTCAGCTCCCATCGGTATTGATATCGAAAAGATTCGGTCCTGTTCAGAGGCTCTCTTCAAAAAAACAGCCCGTGACAGCGAATGGAAACTTTCAGATACAGATCCATTCATCCTTTTTTATCGATTCTGGACGTCAAAAGAATCGGTATTAAAAGCTTCAGGAACCGGTATCAGGGATCTTTCAAAATGTCACATTATCCAGATAATCGACGATACTTATCTGGTAATAGACTACCTAAACCAAGAATGGCTCATAGAACACGTTTATTTCGATGAACACATTGCATCTGTTGTTAAAAACGATTTTCATGTTGAATGGATAAATCAAGTGGTCAGTTAGTTCGCTTTGCTCACAATTAGAATGTTGGAATAATGGCGCCGGGTTAATATGATCAACTAATACACCAGAACTTATTGAGAACTTACTAAAGGAGATAACAACTATGGAAATAACGTTTTACGGTGCTGCTCGGGAAGTTACCGGTTCTATGCATCTGATAACCACGGAAAATGATCGCATACTGCTGGACTGCGGAATGTTTCAGGGTCGTCGCAAAGAAACCCAAAAAAAAAACCGGCGGCTGCCCTTTAATCCACAAAACATCACCAGCATTATACTTTCGCATGCTCACATCGATCATTCCGGACGCATCCCATTGCTGACGAAAAACAATTTTGTCGGACGGGTTGTCTGTACTCGTGCAACTCAAGATGCATGCGAATACCTCCTGATGGATTCGGCTCACATCCAGGAGTCAGACGCAAATTACCTCAATTATAAAACCTTGAGGTCCGTTTTATCTCATAAGAAAATGTCGCATGGCAAAAAAAGAAACTCAAAAAAACAATTAAACCATATCAAAAAGATTTTAAAAAAAGACGGTCATCAACTTAACGTGAAAAAAATCAATGAACTCATCCAAGAACATCACATCGAGGCAGTCCATCCGATTTATTCCACCGAAGATGCGAAGTACGCCCTCACTTTTTTTGAAGGTCATCCCTATCGCAGCCCCACAGTCGTTGGAAGAGACTCGACCTGTACGTTTTACGAAGCAGGTCATATTTTGGGATCTGCGATATCCATAATCAAGATTGTCGAAAACGGCCGTTCACGAACGATTTGTTATACAGGCGATATCGGTCGATTTAACAAACCGATTATAAAAGACCCGGCGCTTCATTTCGAAGAAACCGACCGGCAAATCGACCTGATGATTATGGAAAGCACCTATGGAAACCGTTCTCACGAACCGTTGCAAGATTTGAGACCCAGGTTAAAAAAGGTTCTTACAGATACCGTTGAACGGGGAGGAACGGTTATTATACCTGCATTTGCATACGGTCGCACTCAGGAACTGTTGTACATGCTGCACGAACTGTATAATGACAATGAAGTCCGGCCGGTACCAATATTCGTGGACAGCCCTCTGGCAACCAATATTACCCGTGTCTTTGGAGAACATCCCGAAGTTTATGACCGTGAAACCCATGAAACTTTTCTTATAAAAGGTCAAAATCCGTTTTTTTTTGAAAAGGTTCATTTTGTGGGTTCGGTCGAAGAATCCATGGCGTTAAACCGGGATCAGAATCCGCATATTGTCATCGCGGCCTCAGGAATGTGTGAAGCCGGGCGTGTTCTGCATCATTTGCGCCATAAAATCCATAACCCGCGAAATACGATTCTAGTCGTCGGCTATATGGCTCAAAATACTCTGGGACGTCGTATTATTGAACAGGGCGCGGACTATGAGAAATCCGGTCGTAACGGGTCACCCCCGCTGCTGAAATTTTTAAACAAAGAGTATCCGTTGAAAGCACACGTAGTGAAATTAGGCGGTTTCAGCGCCCATGGAGACAGAAATGAAATGTTCCGTTTTCTTAAGGAATCTAATTTGCACATCCATAAGATTGCCGTGGTCCACGGCGAAGAAGATCAATCACTGTCCTTTGCAAAATTTTTAAACGATCAAGGCTTTTCAGCAATTGTTCCCAAACCCGGGGATACGATTCATATCGAATAGTATAGACAATGATCACCCATACGCCCCAAAATCAGGAACTCTCTTTTTTAGCCGCGGTTTTTACCGTATGCTTGTGTGTCCTTTTTGGGGCCAATGCCGTTGCGATTAAAATCAGTCTTTCCGGACTGGGGGTGTTCACCACCGCCGGAATCCGTTTCAGTATGGCTTCGGCAGCAATATTTTTATGGGCTCGAATTACCGGAAGATCCTTTAAAATCCGGAGCGGACAGGCTCTTCAGCTCCTGATTATCTCTATGGTGTTTACCGTGCAATTGTCACTGTTTTATCTCGGACTGAGCAAAAGCAATGCGTCACGGGGAACCCTAATGGTTAATATACAACCCTTTTTCACACTTTTTCTTGCGCATTATTTTATTCCCGGAGACCGGATTACCAAAAGAAAGATCCTGGGTATCCTGCTTGGATTTTCCGGAGTGGTTTTTGTATTTCTAGAAGAAAAAGGAGTCACAACAAACTTCCAGGTCGGAGATTTTATAATCCTTTTTGCAGCGTTTCTCTGGTCCTGCAGCGCAGTGTATACCAAAAGGATTATTCACACTTTTAAACCGTTTCATATGGTTCTTTACCCCATGATATTTTCAGTTCCTTTCTTTTTTTTCGAAGGACTTTTTTGGGATGACGCCATGATCGTTCATGTTGATGCAAAAGTTTTCTGTGCACTCTTGTACCAGGGCCTCGTAACGGCTTCTTTCTGTTTTGTGGCATGGCTTACCTTGCTGAAAAAATACGGCGCTGTTGCATTGCATTCTTTTATTTTCTTTATGCCAATTTCGGGAGTTATGCTGGGAGGGTTGATCTTGGGAGAACCGATCACGGTCAATATTCTTATCGCTCTGCTGTTAATCGTAGCAGGCATTCTTCTGGTAAACTTCAGGCAGAGAAAGCAGATACCTCTGTTTCCTCTCGGAAGAAATGTTTGACCTGGTTTTTTTGTAACAGGTTAAAGAAATACATGGAGTTTAACATTATTACCGTGAAAAATATTCAAAGAAGATTACAAGAACTCGGGTGCAGGGAAACAGCCAAGAGTTTACAGAGATTTTTTAAAACCGGTCCCGGTGAGTACGGTGAAGGCGATGTCTTCATAGGAATCAGAGTTCCTGAGTTAAGGAAGCTGGTCACAGAATATCCGGATATAACCATAGAGGAATCGGTGCAATTGCTCAGGTCCACAATTCATGAAGAGCGCTTTTTTGCACTCTTGATACTTATCGGAAAATATTCAAAGGGGAATGAAACGGTAAAAAGGAGAATTTATGAGCGATACTTACAACACACACAATTTATAAACAGCTGGGATCTTGTTGACGTCTCGGCTCCTCATATTGTCGGGGACTTTTTAATGGACAAAGACAAAAAACCTATTTACAGCCTTGCAAAATCTAATAATTTGTGGGAACGGAGAATTGCCATATTGTCCACATTCCGTTTTATCAAGGATAATAAGTACTCAGAGACACTCAAAATTTCAAAAATCCTGTTGACGGATAAACAAGATTTGATTCATAAAGCCGTAGGATGGATGCTGCGAGAAATTGGCAAGCGTCATATTTCCACTGAAGAAGCATTCTTGAAAAAATATTGTAAGAGGATGCCTCGCACCATGTTGCGGTATGCCATTGAGAAATTTCCTGAGTCAAAAAGACAAAAATATTTAAGGGGAGCTTATTCGTGTGATTGAGAAAATAGGTTGATACTCCATTAATAAGAATGTATAATTTAATCCAGTCACAATAGGATGAGTCGTTATCGGTTTTTACTCTCCGGTATCCTGTATGGGAAGGTTAAAAGACTTGAGACCTTTGAAAAATGTTCAATTTTGTTCAATACCAAGGAAGGCGAAAATTTAAACCACCCCAGAGAAATAGACTTCGCATTTCACGGGGCAGGCACGAATACATTGAGTATTTTGAGGATTAAAATTTGAGCCTGACGCAGGAATTGGGCAAAAGGGGGCGTTTTGCAAAGGTCTCAATTTCATAAGTAAAAGGAGGTTATACTATGCCTACATACGAATTTATTTGTGAAAAATGCAAGAAGCCTTTTACCGTGATCATGAAAATTTCTGAATATGAGAAGAAAAACTTTCAATGTCCGAAATGTAAAAGCCGTAAAGTTAAACAGCAGATTACTTCCTTCCAAACCATTACCTCCAGCAAGAGTTAGAGTGTTCCATTCAACCGGTTTCGTAAAAAAGTATGGCGTTTTTGTGTTTTGTGATTATTTATCCCCATGGCCAGCGCGTTCCGGGTACCGACCATCACCACCAGATCCCGTCCTCTGGTTATGGCTGTGTAAATCAAATTTCGCTGCAACAGAATATAATGCTGGGTAAGAATGGGGATCACAACAGCCGGATATTCTGAGCCCTGTGATTTGTGCACCGAGACAGCATAGGCCAAAACGATTTCGTCAAGGTCGGAAAATTCGTAGGCCACATCCCTGCCGTCAAACGTGACGGTCACTTGGTATTCCTCCGGTCGGATACCGGTAATTCTTCCGATGTCACCGTTGAAAACCTCCTTATCATAATTATTCTTAATCTGCATTACTTTATCGTTGACCCGAAAGCTCCGATTTCCCCGGATGATGCCGTCTTGAACCGGATTGAGTGTTTTCTGCAGTTCCATATTGAGGTTTTCGGCACCCACCAATCCCTTGTGCATGGGCGTTAAAACTTGAATATCGTCGACCGGATCAAAACCAAAGCGTCGTGGGATGCGTGTCTTCGTCAAATCCAATATAATTTCGAGAACCTTTTGAGGGTCTTTCTGGCGGATAAAATAAAAATCGTTGTTGGACAGATTATTTTCAAATGACGGCAGGATACCGTTATTAATTTTATGCGCATTGACAATAATCCGGCTCGCTTTGGCCTGGCGGAATATCTCGTTGAGTTCCACCACCGGCACGGCTTTTGATGTAATAACATCATTAAGAACATTTCCTGCTCCTACTGATGGCAGCTGATTGACATCGCCGACAAAAATAACCGTGGCAAAGGATGGAACAGCCTTTAACAGGTGGTGCATTAAAATTGTGTCTATCATAGAGGCCTCATCCAGTATCAGAAGGTCGCAACTGAGGGGTTTGTCCTGGTTTTTTTGAAAGCCTCCCTTAATAAAACTGAATTCCAGTAGTCGGTGGACGGTCTTTGCCCCATGACCCGTTGTTTCACTCATCCGTTTTGCTGCTCTGCCCGTAGGCGCAGCCAGCAGGGTTCTTACATTAAGTCTGGAAAAAATTTTTAAAATCGCATTGATAATAGTGGTTTTACCGGTTCCCGGTCCGCCGGTAATGACCATGATCTTGTTTGTAAGAGCACAATGTATAGCCCTGACCTGTTTTTCCGCCAGGGTAATATTCAGCTGTCTTTGAACCCAATCTATGGCCTTTTCTGATGCGATATGTCGGATAGATTTAGGCGCTGTTAGGAGTATCTTCAACCGGCTGGAGATGCTGGTTTCGCATAAATGAAACTTAGCCAGGTATACAGCTTTGTTGTTTTCATTAAATTTTTCGATGCTTTTATTTATATCTTCAACAATTATCTTCCCTCTACCGGCAAGATTGCCAAGCGACTTGATAACAACGCCTCTTCCAACGCCGAGGATTTCCTGACTCTTTTTTATTAGAGATTCGTACGGGTAAAAAACGTGTCCTTCATCTGAAATCTGATTGAGTACATAGAGAATACCCGCTTCAACCCTCAAGGGTGAATTTTGAGGTAGTCCGAGTTTTGAGGCAATACGGTCGGCGATTACAAATCCAATTCCGAAAATATCTGTTGCAAGACGATAGGGGTTGTCTGTCACCACCGCAATGGATCGATTCCCATATTGTTTAAATATTTTCGTAGCATAGCCAGAACTGATTCCGTGAGAATGAAGAAACAGCATGACATCGCGAATTTCTTTCTGCTCGTCCCATGCCTTTTGTATCATGCCGATACGTTTTTTACCGATGCCTTTGACCTGAGAAAGCTTTTGGATGTCGTTTTCGATGACATCCAGTGTTTGGTCTCCAAATTTCTTAACGATTCTTCCGGCCATGACAGGTCCAAGTCCTTTGATAAGTCCGGAACCCAGATACTTTCGAATTCCAAATACGGTTGCCGGAACCGTGGTCTTGGATTCCATAACTTTGAACTGTTCGCCAAATTTAGGATGGTTAACCCACTCGCCACGCATGTTGAGAATTTCTCCGGGAACCGCGGATATAAGGAGTCCCACAGCAGTAACAAGATCCTTTTTCCCATTAATTTTTACTCTGGCAATAGTAAATCCAGTCTCGTCGTTTGTGTATGTAATTCTTTCAATCTGGCCGGATATCTCCGTAAGCATAATTTTGCCCTTATACCCAGCCCGGCAACCGTATATTTTGTTCTAAGGCTTTGCTGGGAATAAAACATTTTATATCGATAAGCGGGGACCCGTCAATTGCATCGATCTTGTCGATGTGAATAGTGTTTCCTTGTATGGATAGTATCTTACTTATGGATATTCCGATCAGATTGGGTCGCAACGGGGAATGGGTCGCAAACACCCCGGTCAAAGGGTTTTTCTTATTTCTCCTGGGATGAATCTTCATTATTTTTCTCTTTTCAGGGGTATCATTTTCATGAAACCAGTAACATACGGTTATATGAGAAAATCCATCCAAACCCAAAAGAGCCTCATTATATTTCTCATAGACTTCAATCCATACCTTTTCGTCTTGTTTTTTTATAATACCCACAGGAATAATATAAAAACCTTCTTTCATTTACAGTCTCCTTTCAACAATTAATGCAATCAAGTCGTAAACGCGTTTTCAAGATCTTATCATCTGGTTTCGTAAAAATCAAAAAGTCGCGATCAAAACAATTAAATATTACAGCCTAACCCGTAATAAATTCTAATTTTAAGAATTCATTTATACTAATACAATTAAAATAATCTATCAACATATTGTGATTTTTATTGACATTAACCCCAATATATTGGATAAATTATCTGTTACGGAAATTCGGCGCTTTACGTCGCTATCTTAGCGGTATCCGTCCAATCGATTATTTCGGCATAATATTCTTGTTTAAAACTTTAAAAGGGGATAAGCATATGAATAGAAGAAATTTTTTGCGGAATAGTGCCGGTTTGTTGATGGGAAGTTTTTTTGGGCTGAACGGTTTTTCAAAGGCGTTCGCCATAGAGACACATCCAAATCACACGGTCGATCAGCCTCGCATTGCACTGATTATTGATGATATCGGATACAGCCCTTCCCATGCAAGACAATTCCTGAATTTGGGTATTCCCATTACCTTTGCCATCTTGCCACGACTGGCATATTCTTATGAACTGGCCCGTGAGATCCATGATAACGGACATGAAATCTTGCTCCACCAGCCCATGGAGCCTTACAATGTTGACTCTTTTGATCCCGGACCTGGAGCACTGTACGTAGGAGACGGGCCCGACAGAATTAAGAGAATTATAGAGGAGAATATTGCCGGCGTGCCTTATGCCTCAGGAGTGAACAACCATATGGGTTCAAGATTTACAGAGGCATATAAAGAAATCGGAGAAGCGCTCAAATTTGTAAGAGAAAATGGTCTTTTTTTTGTTGACAGTCTTACATCAAGCCATTCTATAGCCTACAGAACTGCAAAAAAGCTTCATATGGCCGCTACCGGTCGAAACATTTTTCTGGATAATATTCATGATGAATCAGCCATTTATCATCAACTCAATAAGTTAAAAGGACATTCAAAAAAATACGGGCAGGCCGTGGGAATCGGACATCCGTTTCCGGAAACGGTACATACAATCGACCGATTTTTAGAAAATATTAAGGATTCGGATATCTCAATGGTCCATGTATCCGATGTTTTGTAATGCCTGGCCTGGTACTGCCGGTCTGCGGCACTGAGAAAACAAAATATGTTTGCCTCTAAGGCACCAAGGCACAATGGATATTTTTTTATTTTTTTCTTAGTATGGCTTAGTGGTGAAAATAACAGGTTTTGCCGCAAAAAACACAAATTCTACATTTGATACGCTGAAATTTGAAGACGTTAAGAAACAAAGGGGGAGGTGAAATGAAATTTTTTATAGCTGAACAAAATATAGGGGATAATGCCACAAAAGAGCAGGCTGAAAAATTAATTGAACTTTTGAAAGAAAAAGGTTGGGATGTTGAATATGGAATCGGGAGAAATGTGGCAACCGACGTTTCTGAGTTTGGACAGGAAGAAAAGATTCAGGAAGACTTTGCAGATGATTTTATGCTTTGTATATCTGAGCTGGAAAAATGATATGCTTTAGAAATTGCACGTGTTAATAAACAGGACTAGAAATACAGTTATTGCAGGAAAGAGAAGGTTCTTGAGCTCATTGTTCAGCAAAGCTGAAAGCTTTAGGTTTAAAAAAAGAAGGCTCCGTAGATTGTTGAATGCGATGCCGGCACGGTAAGAAAAATCGGGATAACAACCGGAGATCACATGGCGTTTAAAATTGCATATCACCATGGACTGTTAGGAAGACGTGGAAAGAGATTGGAATTATGTTTCAAACTGCCATAGAAGAAAAATACAACGATGGGGAGATCATCTTCAAGGAGGGAAGTTCTGGAGACTGGATCTACGTAATTGAATCCGGCGCCGTGGAGATTTCCAAAAAAATAGGCGGGGAAAAAATGGTGATGGTGGTGCTAAAGCCCGGAGAAATTATCGGGGAGCTGGGTTTTATCACCAAAACCCCACGTACCGCCACCGCCACCGCCGTCGGCGATACAACTGTAGGAATCATCGACCCTATTTTTTTTGAACAGGAGTTCAACAAACTGTCCCCAGATTTCCAGGCAGTTCTGACCAGCCTTGCCGCACGCCTCAAAAAGACTACAGAGAGTGCCTGTCTCATCAGAAAAACCCTCAATAAACAGAAGTGATTTCTTTCTGATCAATATTTTTTCTTAATATTCATTTATTTTTACCCGTATTGACTTATGCCAGCCCTTTTGCTATCGAAACGGCAATTAAAAAATTCATTTCAGGAAAACGAAAGTCATGGAAAAAACATTATCTATTATCAAGCCCGACGGGGTTGCCCGAGGACTGATCGGCGAAGTTATTAACCGATTGGAAAGCAACGGACTCAAGATCATTGCTATGAAAATGTTGAAAATGGCCAAGGACCAGGCAGAAAGTTTTTATGCGGTGCACAAAGAAAGACCGTTTTTTCAAAGTCTGACATATTTCATGACGTCCGGACCTATTGTGGTTATGGTTCTTGAGGGAGAAGGTGCCATAGCCAGATACCGTGAAATAATGGGCGCTACCGATTACAGGGAAGCGGCTCAAGGGACGATTCGGAGGGATTTTGCAACGGATATTGAAAAAAATATCGTGCACGGTTCAGATTCCCCCGAAACCGCCGCCTTTGAAATAGGATTCTTTTTCA
This sequence comes from Desulfobacterales bacterium, assembly GCA_050123435.1. GTDB lineage: Bacteria > Desulfobacterota > Desulfobacteria > Desulfobacterales > UBA11574 > S5133MH16. The sequence continues at coordinate 10,665 of JASFHC010000003.1, read as the reverse complement.
ACAGTTTTGAAGTTACCGGCTGATGTCCAAAAGAATCAATTTTGACAATTTTACTATAGTGTTGTATCAGCCACGATATCCTGAAAATATCGGATCCGTTGCCCGTGCCATGTGCAATATGGGCTTCAGTCGACTTGTGGTCATCGACCCCCCAAACTATGACCAGAATAAAATCCTGAAATTGGCGACTCATGCCGCCTCAAATGTGGTTGATAACAGTTGCATTTGCACAGGTCTCAAGAACACCCTTTCCAATTTCAATTATGTTGTCGGCACTACGGCGCGGCTGGGAGGGCAGCGGCAGGTCGTGAACACTCCTTCTAAATTGGCTCAAAAGCTGATTCCTATCTCCATTGAGAATCGTATCGCAATCCTCTTCGGACCGGAAGACAGAGGGCTTTCCAACGAGGACATCCGGTACTGTCATGACCTTGTAAATATTCCCACAGCCGAATTTTCATCCCTGAATCTGGCCCAGGCGGTAATGATCATGTGTTATGAAATTTTTACCGCCGGTCTTGAGAAATGTACGGAATATACTCCTCGTCTTGCCACCCGACATGAACTCGATGGAATGTATGACCAGCTCAAGGATATTCTGGTCCGGATAAGCTATATCAATCCTGAAAATCCGGATTACTGGATAAACAAATTACGCCGTTTTTTTTCCAGGCTTCAGCTTCGCGCCAAAGAAGTCAGTATTATTCGGGGGATATGCAGACAGATCGACTGGTATGGAAAGAAGTGCTATGAGGATGGCCGAAACATGAGGCAACATCATGAAACGCTGGATCATAAAGAATTCAAACCAAAAGACAAGTGAGATGGGCAGATTTGTTTTTTTCGAGGTCCTAAATAAGATTCCTTCAAAAGGAGGCCTATGAAATTAGTCAGATTTGGTCAAAAGGCCAACGCCGGACCCGGACTGTGGAAAGACGGAAACATCGTTGACTTGAGAGAAATCTTTCCCCAGATTCCTGATATAAGCGAAACATTTTTCAGAGAGGGATGGCTTGAAAAAGTTGCCCAAGTTAAGAATCCGGGCCGAAAAATCGAGGTGCGGATTGCAAGCCCGATCCATCGACCGTCAAAGATCATCTGTCTCGGAAAAAATTATGCCGAACATGCTAAAGAAGGCGGCTTTGAAAATCCTGAAAAACCGCTGATATTCTGTAAAACGCCGAATGCCTTGAGTGGGCCTTATGACCCCATAATACTTCCCAGAAGCAGCGGCCAGGTGGACTGGGAAGTAGAGCTTGCTGTAATCATTGGAAAAGAAGGAAAAAGGATTAATAAAACAGATGCATTCGATTACGTTGCAGGATTTACCGTTATGAATGATGTATCCGGGCGGGAGGCTCAGTTTTCCGATTCCCAGTGGTTCAGGGGGAAATCCTTTGACAGCTTTGCGCCGGCCGGTCCTTTCATTGTGACTCCGGATGAAATTGACGACGTCAATAACCTGAGATTGACCGCTAAAGTAGATGGCGAAATCATGCAGGACGGTAATACTCGGGATATGATTTTTGACATTCGGGCCATAATAGAAAACATTAGCGAGGATATCACCCTTATTCCGGGTGACATAATTTCCACAGGAACCCCTGCCGGAGTCGGAATATTCCGGGACCCGCCGGTCGTTTTAAAGCCGGGAAACGTAGTCGAATGCCGCATCGAACAGGTCGGCGCCATTATCAATAAAGTTGTGAAAGAGTAAATTTTACAGGGCAAGGAGGGCGATAGTTTTAACCACCCCAGTACGATCTGACGGACCTACGGGGCAGGCAGGAATACATTGAGTATTTCGAGGATTAAAATTTAAGCCTGACGCCGGAATTGGGCAAAAGAGGACGTTTTGCAACGGTCTCAATATTTCGAATCCGCGTATTCCACCCACCCCCCGGTCATTACCAAGGCACGGTCAAAGTCAGAAATTGAAAAAGATACCTCCAACCGGAGATCTTTAGCGGTCATGATAAAGATATTTTTTTCAAAATGGGTTTCAAGATGTGTCTCTTTGCCGGCAAAATCTCTGAAGATTCGATCTATGGTTTCCGCCGGCAGTTCCACTGCCATCATACCGCAGTTAAACATGTTCTGTCTGAAAATTCTGGCAAAACTTTCTCCGATGACCAAATTAATCTTGTTCACTTCCAATGCCCATGCGGCATGTTCTCTTGAAGACCCGCATCCGAAGTTTGTCCGTGTAATGATAACGCTCTTTCCTTGAATATCAATTCGGGACCTGAATCCGTCGAGCTTGACATCTTCTAAAAGGTGGGGACCCAGTGCCTGCTTGGTAATTTCAGAAAGATATTTCGCCGGAATAATTTCGTCGGTGTTGATATCATTTCTGTCGAGGAAGAGAACCTTTCCGCTAAATTTTTTCATGATATATCCTTCAACTTTTGACGATCTCGTAAAAAGTCAGTTTTTGATGGCAAAGTAAAAAGCTCCGAATTCAAGGCACGCAAATTCCGAGGAATGAGAAGTACTTATAGTATGCTGCAGTGACGAGGAATGCAGCGCGACGCAGAAGTTGGACTTTTTACAAAGCCATCAACCTTTGAAAAGTCTTGAATTCGTAATGTAGCCCGCAATGGCTGTGGCTGCCGCTGTAGAAGGGCTTACCAGATGCACCATACCTCCTTTGCCCATGCGCCCGTTGAAATTTCTGTTGGTAGTGGATGCACAGACTTCACCCGGGGCCAACACCCCATTGCTCATGCCCAGGCAGGCGCCGCATGTAGGATTTGTAATGCAGAATCCGGCATCCAAAAATATTTTCAGTATTCCTTCCTCCATTGCCTGGCGGTAAATCTTTGGTGTAGCCGGAGAAACAATGCCCCGCACGGAATTGTTGATCTTTTGGCCCGCAAGCTCCCGGGAGGCAACCCTGAGATCTTCGATTCTTCCATTAGTACAAGAGCCGATGTAGACCTGGTCCACCTTTATGGCGCCCATGTCCTTGACCGGTTTTACCTGATCGGGCTTATACCCAAAGGTAACCAAAGGTTCCAGACGACTTATATCATGCTCAATCACCTGGTCATACCGGGCGTCGGAATCGGAACAGAACCGGTTAAAATCATTAAGAGCTGTCTTTTTATCGGAATATTCATTTTCAATGAACTCCCATAAATATTCAACAGTGGTTATGTCAGGAAGGCAGATCCCAGAGGTTGCACCGGCTTCAACCGCCATATTGCACAGCGTCATTCTCGATTCCATGGTCATAGCATCCACAATCGGCCCGGTAAATTCAATGACTTTGTTGGTAGCGCCGTTCACTCCTATACGGCCGATCACGGAAAGAATTACGTCCTTGGCAAAAACACCTTCGGGCATCCGTCCGCTGATGTTTATTTTAATGGTTGAAGGGTGGTGAAAGGCGCAGACGCCCTTGAGAATTCCCACCTCAAGATCCGTGGTCCCGACTCCGGCGGCAAATGCACCGAATGCGCCATGGGTACAGGTATGAGAATCTCCCATGATTACCGTAAAACCCGGGCGCACAAATCCCTTTTCAGGAAAAAGCACATGACAGATCCCATTTCTGCCGATATCAAAAAAATCAAGAATATTGTGGCGTCTGGCCCACTCTCTGAGAATTTTACCCTGCTCGGCGGTCTTTGAGTCTTTTGCCGGAGTAACATGATCGATAACCGCCTTGATTTTATGCCTGTCAAAAATACGGTCCTTGTTGCGGCTAACCAGATCATTGATTGCCATGGGTGTTGTAATCTCATGACAGAATACCGCGTCCAGTCGGATTACATGAATATCTTCTGTAGGGCTGTCAACATGGTGTGTATCAAAAATTTTTTCGGCAATTGTTTTTCCCATTTATTTACCTTTGACGGCTTCGTAAAAAGTCCAATTTCTGCGTTGCGCTTCATTTCGTGTTCACTGCGGCGACCATAACTACACCTTATTCCAAGAAATTCGTGATGCCTTGAACTTTTTACTTTGCCGTCCCAATTTTGACTTATTGCGAGGTTATCACCTTTTGATCTGAAATCGTTTTTCAAATATCTCAATTTGAATCTGTTTTCAGCACGGATAAAAATGCGGACTGGGGGATCATTACCTGACCCACCATCTTCATCCGTTTTTTCCCTTTTTTCTGTTTTTCAAGGAGCTTACGTTTTCGGGTTATGTCGCCGCCATAACATTTTGCAGTAACATCCTTTCTAAATGCCGAAACCGTTTTTCGGGCAATAATATTTCCGCCGATAGCCCCCTGGATGGCTATCTTAAACATCTGCCGTGGAATTTCATCCCGCAGTTTTTCACATGCGCGCCGCGCCCGTTCAATCGATCTAGCCCGATGGACCAACTGGGAAAGCGCATCAACACGATCCCCGTTGATCAGAATGTCCACCTTGACGAGGTCGGTCTCCCTGTAATCTATCAATTCGTAGTCAAAAGATCCATACCCTTGGGTAACAGACTTAAGCTTGTCATAAAAATCATAAATAACTTCGGCCAGGGGAAGTTCAAATATCATTTCCAACCGGTTATTGGTCAGATACTGATAATTCTTATTTATTCCTCTTCGATCCAGGCAGAGTTTCATAACCGGGCCCATATACCGATCCGGTATTATAATAGAGGCACGGATAAACGGTTCTTTTGTGCATTCAATCTTTATAGGATCCGGGTATAATGCCGGATTGTCGATAGTTAATGTGGAGCCGTCATTCATGACAATCTTGTATCTGACCGAAGGCGCCGTGAGTATCAAAGACAGATCGTATTCACGTTCAAGACGCTCCTGAACAACCTCAAGATGGAGTAGCCCCAGAAAGCCGCAGCGGAATCCAAAACCCAGAGCCACGGATGTATCTTTTTCATAAATAAGGGACGCATCATTTAGTTTCAACTTTTCCAGGCCCGTAGCCAGTTCCTCGTAGCCATCAGAGGCAACCGGATAAATCGAAGAAAAAACCACGGGTTTCGCTTCCTTGAATCCGGGCATGGGCTTTTCACAGGAATGGTCTTTTAAGGTAATGGTATCCCCGCATCGGGTGTCACTGACCGTCTTTATGCCCGCGATCATATAACCTACCTGGCCAGCTGAAATTTTTTTCTGTGGTATACGGTTGATTTGAAATATCCCGACTTCCTCAACCTTATAAACAGCGTTATTCGACATAAAAGTAATCAGATCTTTTGGCTTTACGCTTCCCTGAAAAACCCGAAAGTGAACAATGGTCCCCCGAAAAGGATCATAGTGAGAGTCAAAAATCAACGCTTTAAAGGGCGCATCAGGGTCTCCTGCTGGAGGCGGAAGATAAGTTACGATACCCTCAAGTACGTCTTCGATGCCGATGCCCTCCTTAGCTGATGTGAGTATTGAAGTTCCCGGATCAAGCCCCAAGTCTTCTTTTATCTGTTTTTTTACCCGGCCAATATCAGCCGACGGCAGATCTATTTTGTTGATTATGGGTATAATTTCAAGGTCATGTTCCAGGGCCAGATAAAGGTTGGCCAGGGTCTGAGCCTCCACCCCTTGGCTGGCATCTATCAAAAGCAATGCCCCTTCGCAAGAAGCAAGCGCCCGGGAAACTTCATAAGTAAAATCTACGTGTCCGGGGGTATCTATGAGATTTAGGAAATAGGCCTGGTTATTCTTTGATGTATACGGCAGGCAAATAGTCTGGCTTTTTATGGTGATGCCGCGTTCCCGTTCAATGTCCATGGTGTCCAACATCTGATCCTTAAAATCCCGTTCCATAACCACATTGGTCATTTGTATCAAGCGATCGGAAAGCGTGGATTTGCCGTGATCAATATGTGCTACCATGCTGAAATTTCGAATATTTTTCATTATTGCTTATAATATCTCTTTTGAACAATCATCCAAAAGTCTGTTGACACAATCTTGCTTTGAAATTATAATAAACAAATTAGTATCAAATTCACCTCATATTTCTTCGATGATTATTAATAAATTAAAGAAAAGAGAACGCCTTTTATCAAATTGCTATTAAATATGTCAACCCCGGCACCTAAGAAACAGTGATCGGTTTTAGAGGCTTATCCCCGTTACCATAATGGAATACGCGGGTTGCCGTTGAAAGATTCGTTAATTTGATCCCGCTTTTAGCGGGATAGAATTTTACAGCAATATATAATTATAGAAATTATATTCATATAAAAACAAGACCATGGTCAAAAAAGAAATGGATGAACTCGTTTTAATCGTCGACGACGATCCTAACATAAAAAATTCGATGCACGCATTTATAACCAGGTCGGGATACAATTCCATAACGGCTTCCAGCGCAGAAGAAGCACTCGAATTATTAAAGTCGAACCATGTGAATGTAGCCATAACCGACATAATTCTGCCTGGCAAGGATGGCCTTCAACTTACCGACATTATGAAACAAAATTATGATATAGATGTCATTGTAATGACGGGTTACAGCGGCGAATATTCTTATGAAGAAGTTATAAACAAAGGTGCCAGCGATCTTATTTTTAAACCTTTTCGTTTTGAAGAACTGTTGCTAAGACTAAAAAAAGTATTAAAAAGTCGGCAATTAATCAAGGATCGTGCCCGTGTGATTGACAAACTGGAGAAACTCGCAATAACAGACGGCCTCACAAAACTTTATAATTTGAGGCATTTTTACAATCAGCTCGGAGTAGAAATTGGCCGGTGCAGCCGCTACGGTCATTCACTTGCGCTCTTGCTTTTGGACATTGATAATTTCAAAATGTATAATGATTCGTATGGTCATCTTGAAGGCGATAAAGTGCTGGTCAGACTTAGCCAGATTATTAAGTCATGCCTCAGAACTATGGATTCCGCTTACAGATATGGGGGAGAGGAATTTACGGTTATTCTGCCGGAAACAAAAGGTGAAGAGGCAAAAAATGTTGCCAACAGGATAAAGAGAGCTGTTGAGTTAGAACGTTTTTTGCCGGAACCTGATAAAGCAGTAACCATAACCATAAGTATCGGTCTTACCGAATATTTTAAAAATGAACAATTATCAACATTTATTAAAAGAGCCGATCAAGCCATGTATAATTCGAAAGCCCAAGGTCGAAATAGAATTTCCTCCCTATTTGTTAACCCCCCTTCCAATCAAAACAACCGTAACCCCGGACAACCCGGAAGTAAAGAATAATAAATCGCAAATCGTTCCCCAATATTTAATCGGTGGAGACCTTTGAACCCTTAACCTCCGAACCCTGAATCCCTGCACCCCCCTTCTTATAGAGACAGATCTACCATCCGTTGAACCGCTTTCAGTGCAGGTCGCTGTATTTTCTCGGGTACCTTGACCTCCCCTTCCAGTAATTCCAGGCTCCTGACAATATCATGGAGGGTGATCTTTTTCATATCCGGACATTCCATTGCGCCGGAAGCCGGATAAAAATCTTTTTCAGGATTTGCTTTTTTCAGAGGATAAAGCAATCCTACCTCAGTTCCGACAATAAAAGCTCGGTGCTTGGATTCACTAGCGAATCGGATCATTCCCGAAGTGCTAAACACATGATTCGCCAGGGCAAGAACTTCCGGCCGGCATTCGGGATGGGCTATAAAAACAGCATCAGGATGAATTTGCTTCACTTTTTTGACCTCTTCCCTGGTTAATAAATCGTGAACCGGACAGTATCCATTCCAAACATGGACCTTTTTGTTCGTATACGAAGCGGTATACCTGGCAAGATTTCGGTCGGGAACCATTAATATTTCTTGAGCATCCAGACTGTTTGCAACGGCTACGGCATTGGCCGATGTACAGCATATGGTTGAAAGCGCCTTTACCGCCGCAGTTGAGTTAACATAAGTGACAACCGGCATGGTAGGAAGTTTGTCCAGTTTGTCTTTAAGGGCTTCCGGGGTTATCATATCCGCCATGGGACATCCAGCATCTTTACGGGGCAGGAGCACGGTCTTGTCCGGAGACAGGATTGAAGCGGTTTCAGCCATGAAATGCACACCGCAAAAGACGATGATCTCGGCATCGGTTTGGGCCGCCCTGATGCTAAGCTCCAATGAATCACCGCAAAGATCCGCAATGTCCTGAATTTCAGGCGGCTGGTAGTTGTGTACAAGCATAATGGCGTTTCTTTTTTTTAACAAATTTCTTATTCTTTCTTTCATTCTGCGGTTCCTTCCTAACCTGAACAAGCCGGAACAAAAGCTTATTTGCCACAAAAACAAATTTTACTTCGCCTGCCCTGTGACATATTGAAAAACCAGGATCTAATTTTGTTAAAAAATACCATCGAATATAGAAAGCGAAATTTAGAACTATTTAACAGGATGAACCCTAGTGTCTTAGTGGAAATGAAAAAAGTTTAAATCACTCCCAATAAAGGGTTCACTACTCATCAAGATGCAGTACCTCAACACCCTGAGGCATTTTAAAATTGAACAGGGATTCATCGAGTTTCTGTTTAAACTGAATATTTCTGAACTCGATTCGTGTTTCATCTTCGTATGAGTTATAGGTAACAATTTTAACCACTTCAAAAGTCTTTGTTGAAACAAACAGATATATAATCGATACATCGAGTGTTTTTTCTCTGGGTAAAAGTTTCAATATATGGTTATCATCTTCAGCTTTTTTTTCGAGAAGAATACGAAATTTTTTCTCTACTGACGCCATATCTGAAAGAAAGCTGAATCCTTTGCCGTTCTCGAAAAAAGAAGGCGCTTTGCCCACCATAACCTGGCTGTCTTCCGGTCTGTATATCCATAACATATTGCCATTCGTTATTATGGTCTGAGGGTCCGGCGTTTCATACTCCCATCTCATTTTATCGGGGCGTTTAAAAAAAGCTTTTCCCGACGCACTGTCTGTTATTTCCATAGCTTTTATTGTTGAAGTTTGAACAAAAATGGCCGAAAAGCCTGAAGTTGCATACCGTGATTCAATCTTTTTAATGATATCCTCCGAGGAAAGACCCGAAACTTTTGGTGTGAAATGTAATCTTTGAGAAAAATCCTGGCCCAATGCCGTCTGGCTGAAGAAAAAGCAAATAAACAAAATTAGAGTTGCTTTAGATTTCATTAAAAGAATCTCCTAAACTAATTGAAAAACCATTAAATATAACCATGAAAAAACATAAATACATACGAATCTAAGGACTACAACAACCATAATTTTATGCAGTTAAATGGCTTTCAGATTTAACGGATCAGGTTTTAGATCATTTTTGGGCATTTCTTCAGCTAAGGCATAGCTCCGTATTTTTTTAGCTTTTTATGAAGCGTTTTTCTGGTTATTCCCAGACGCCGTGCCGCTTCGCTTTTATTACCGGCAACAGATTTCAGGGTACGCAAAATAGTCGCCTTCTCAACCTGCTCAAGGGATATAATATTATCGTTTTCGACAAGAATGGGCAAAGGTTTATCGGGTTGCCCGGACAAATTTTGTATGATCGTGAAATCTGTATCATCAAGGTAGTCTGTACGAGCAAGCACGACAGATCTTTCAATCGCATTCATCAGTTCTCGAACATTGCCGGGCCAGTCATACCGTATAAGCCGATCCATTGCAACGGGGGTGAACCCCTTTATTTCTTTTCGGTTCTTTATTGCAAACATTTCCAGAAAATGTTGGGCAAGCAAGGGGATATCCTCTATTCTTTTTCTTAAGGGGGGAATTTCCAGACTGACAACATTTAGTCGATAGTAGAGATCTTCACGGAAAACTCCTTGAGCTTTAAGCTCCGAAAGATTTTTGTTTGTGGCCGCAATTACCCTGACATCCACCTTGATCACCTTTTCTCCACCCACGCGGGTCAATTCCCTTTCCTGTAACACACGGAGCAGTTTTACCTGCATGGTCAGGGGCATTTCACTGACCTCATCGAGGAACAAAGTCCCTCCGTGGGCTTGATGAAAACGGCCTTCCTTTCTGCGGTCAGCACCGGTAAACGCCCCTTTTTCATGCCCGAAAAGTTCTGATTCAAGAAGCGTTTCCGTGATGGCGGCACAGTTGATCTTAATAAAAGGGCCGTCTTTTCTAGGGCTGTTAAAATGGATGACCCCTGCAATCAATTCTTTACCCGTTCCGGATTCTCCAGTAATCATAACGGTTGCTTCGGAGGGAGCTACATGAGCAACGGTTTCCAGAAGGGTTATCATGGCCGAGCTTCGACCAATGATATTCTGCATGTCGAAATGTTTTCCGAGATTTTCCTTTAAAATCCGGTTTTCCTCTCTGAGTCGGATGTGTTCCATGGCCCTTTCAAGAGTAAGACGCAGCTTGTCGAAATCAAGCGGCTTTGTAAGATAGTCGTAAGCCCCTTTTTTTAGCGCCTCAATAGCGGTTTCAACCGATGAGTAGGCAGTCATTATGATTACCGGTATGGCGGGGTTAAACGCTTTTATCCTCTCAAGGGCTTCGAGGCCTGAAACCTTCAGCATTCTTACATCCATCAAAACCAGGTCAAAGGGACGTTCTTGGACCTTGCCCATGGCAGTTGAGCCGTCATCCGCCTCAAAAGAATTATATCCCCATCCCCCAATAAGGGCTCGCAACATGGTTCGATGGGTGCTGTCGTCATCAACGATCAATACAGACGGTTTTTTTTTCATGGGTTTTCTATGGATTATTTGTAAATTTTTTCATTTTATGGCAAAAAAAGTTTGATCACATCACGAAGTACATGAAGAGCACGAAGGTTATA
>JASFHC010000002.1:0-26273 GCA_050123435.1 Desulfobacterales bacterium | reverse complement strand
TTAAAATTTTCGTCTTCCTTGATCTTAACGAAAAATCCTAGTTTTCGTTCGGGCACTACTTAAATGCAGGTCTCGAGAATTGTAAAATTTGGTAAAAATAAAAATCTTTTTAGGCTTAAGGAGCTTTAACGATATAGCCTGATTTTATACAGTTGGTGCAGACCTTCATCCTTTTAACCCTGCCGTTAAAAACTGTCCGTACCCTCTGAAGGTTTGGATTGAATCGACGTTTTGTCACATTGTGGGCGTGGCTAATATTATGTCCTACAAGCGGTTTTTTCCCGCATATTTCACATACTTTGGCCATTATTGTTTCTCCTTATATCTATAAAAACTTGATTGAATACATCTTAATGAACAGGATGTAAAGTGTTTTTCCAAAAGACCGCATTTCTTTTATTTTCTACTGAGAACCCATATCCTGCTTCTGTTCTTTTAAAAAGGCCTCACAGGTGGCAATATGCTGCAAAGCCTTTTGGTGGACTCCCACATCAGGGTATTGGGTCACGATCGACTTGAACCGATGCAAAGCGGCTTTGTAATGTTTGCTTTTTAAATAAAAAAGTCCAACATAAAGTTCATGCCCGGTGAGGCTTTTCAGACATTGTTTGATATGTTCTTCGGCTTTAATTGCATATGAATCTTGGGGAAACTGTTTTTTAAGACGATTGAACGTATCAAGGGCCTTTTTAGCCGTGGCCTGATCCCTGTCGATCGTATCGATCTGTTGAAAATAACAAAGGCCGATTTTATATATGACGTAGGGTATGGCTTCATTACGGGGATGAAGACTTTCAAACTCTTCGTAGGCTGAGACCGCTTCTTCGTACTCTTTAATATTATAATTGGCATCGGCTATTTTTAATTCCGCAAAAGGCACATATTTGCTGAAAGGATACCAATCTTTGAGTTTCTCAAAAGATGCTATGGATTCTTGATATTTTCCACTGTTGAATAGATCCACTCCATTACTTGCGAGTTCCTGTGCCGTTTTTTCCTCTTTGGTCTCGAACCATGCACAACCAGAAACCCAAAATAACGAAACTAGAATTAACACTATGATGTTCTTCATTTTTTTATGTTTTCGATATAATTTTCTGCAGAAATAGCTGCGATCGCACCGTCGCCGACTGCAGTTACAACCTGTCGCAACGGGGTATTTCTGACATCGCCTGCGGCAAATACACCGGGCACCGATGTTTCCATATTTAAATCTGCAATAATAAAACCATATTCATCAAGTTTTAAACTGTTCCCCAGGAATTGAGCGTTGGGAATGGTGCCGACCCATATAAAGCAACCATCCACAGACAATTTTGTTTTATCGCCTGTTTTGACATTTTTTACGGTAATATTTTCAACATGAGTGAGACCGCTGATATCGGTCAACACAGAATCCCATATCATTTCTATTTTTTCACTGGCAAATGCACGTTTCTGAAGAATCGCCGCAGCGCGCAACTTATCTCTCCGATGAATAAGATATACTTTTTTCACAAATTTGGTTAAAAACAAACTTTCCTGTACTGCGGTATCGCCACCGCCCACAGCGGCCACAATACTATTTTTGAAAAACGGGCCGTCACAAGTGGCGCATGAAGATATGCCTTTGCCGTAAAACGTTTCTTCTCCAGGAACACCCAGCTTTTTCGGAGAAGCACCTGTTGCGATAATTATTGCATGACTTGTGAGAGTTCTGTCGTTTAGGGTGATTTTCTTAACCGGTTCAGAGAAATCTATTGAAACAACTTCATTGTTTTCGATGGACAGGTCAAATCTTTTGACCTGCTCGGTCATCTTCTGAACCAGATCGGGTCCGCTGAGTCCTTCCGGAAAACCGGGATAATTTTCGATCCAGTCGGTAATAATGATCTGCCCGCCGGGCACAATCTTTTCGATCAGGATTACATTTAATCCGCCCCGTGCTGCATAAAGACCGGCGGTGAGTCCTGCAGGACCACCGCCGATAATGACAAGCTCATAATCGACGCTTTTCATTACATATTTTCCTGTTAAACGTTGGTTATAATTTCTTCGAGTTTTGATTTTGGAACGATACCGACGATCTTATCGAGAACTTTTCCTTGTTTAAAGAAAATAAGGGTAGGAATAGATTTTATCCCATATTTGGTCGGGGTAATCGGGTTTTCATCAACATTACATCTTGTGAATTTGAATTTGTCGCTGTAAGATTCGGCAAGCTCTTCAACAAGTGGCTCTATTGCCCTGCACGGACCGCACCAGGGTGCCCAGAAATCTACCAATACTGGTTTTTCAGACTCCAACACCTCGGCATCAAAACTGTTGTCAGCTATTTCCATAATTTCATTTGCCATAATAAAACTTCCTTTCTTTGATTTTTTTAATTAAATCGAATAATAGAAAGAAATATAGTCCTATGAATATCTATTGTCAACCTTTTCAGAAGGACTCTTGTTATCATTTATCGAAAGCGGTTCCAGAGAAATAAGTTCTCGTCTGTACCTGCATTTTAAATACAGTCTTTCCTAAACCCAATTGTCGTGAAGCGGTAAAAAATGTAAACCTTTTGATCGGCGATGGCGCCGGATTCAACGCCTTTGAGGTCGGCTATTATGACGTGTTGACACTTTTAATGGCTGGCAGCACATAATAAACAACGGCAAACATAATATCTTCGGGGTACAGTGTGGCCTTTAGAGCCATAACAGACGCAAGACCTTTGAAAAATGTCAAATTTTGTGCAAGGCCAAGGAAGGCGAAAATTTTAAAATATAACCGTCTCTGTTACATATTCAGAGGTTTGGCCGGAGATTTCAACAGGTTGGTCACCGCGGTGACCATGCCGGCGATATCGCTAAGGTCCGATGGTATAATTACCGTATTGTTCTCCTTGGCCAAATTTCCGAATTCTTTAATATATTGTTCGGCAACCCGTAGATTGACGGCGTCTTCCCCTCCGGGCGCCTGGATGGCTTCAGCAATTTTCCTGATGCCTTCGGCGGTAGCCACCGCAACCAATTCAATTTCTTTGGCACGGCCTTCGGCCTCATTGATCCGCTTCATCTTTTCGCCTTCAGATTCTCTTATTGCCTGTTCTTTGGTGCCTTCAGCGATATTAATTTTTGCCTGGCGTTCTCCCTCGGATTCAAAAATTGCAGCACGTTTTTCACGTTCGGCTCTCATTTGTTTTTCTAATGCGTCTTTAACACTTTGGGGCGGTGAAATGTTTTTAATTTCATATCTTGTTATTTTCACCCCCCACGGGTCGGAGGCCTTATCCACGGCTTCAATGATTGCCGAGTTTATTTTTTCTCTTTCTTCAAAGGTACGATCCAGCTCAAGCTTTCCGATTTCTGAACGCATGGTGGTCTGGGCAAGCTGGGAAGAGGCAAACAAATAGTCTTCGATTCCATAGCTCGCCTTTATCGGATCGATGACCTGAAGATAGAGCACACCGTCAACTTCCACGGCTATGTTATCTCTGGTTATACACGTTTGAGGTGGAACATCTGCGGCGACTTCCTTAAGCGAATGTTTATATGAAACACGATCTAAAAAAGGGACGAGAATATGAAATCCGGCATCTAACGTCTTGGCATATTTTCCCAGCCTTTCAACAATAAAGGCAGTCTTTTGAGGTACGATTCGTGCGGTCTTAAAGATTGTAACTACAACCAGTACGGCAATTCCAATTGTAACAATGAAACCTAAATCCATTATAACCCCCTTATTTTCTTTTAATCTTTAGAGTGATTCCGTCGATTTCTGTAATGATTGCCCAGTCGCCGTTTTTGATATACTCATTAGAAACAGCACTCCATTCGGCTCCCTTGAATTCGACCTTGCCTCCTGGTTTTTCCGGGATTACGTCTTTTATTACCATAACGCTTTTGCCGGTGAACTCGTTCAGGTTTTGGGTAAGATCCTGCACACCGCTTACATGACCGTAAAACTTGCCCTTAATCCATCTTCGGAGAGATACGAGAGGTACGATGGATGCGATAGAAAATAACAGTACTTGAGATTCAAAAGAACCGGTTAACCCAAGATAGGTGCTAAAAGCAACAATCCAGGCGCCTACCCCGAAGAAAATCAATATAACTCCGGGAACGGCGAATTCCAATAGCGCCAATATCAAACCCAGAAGAAACCATACGATTGTTGGGTTAAAGTCCATGTTTATCTCCTTCTCAACGATATTACACTATATTCTGTCTGAACCAAACGGGCATGCAAATGAGCGTACGGTTTTTACTGAACATACCGGAAGGAATATTAAGCAAGTATTATGCCAAATTATAATAGTATAATTATGCTTTAAATTAAGTTAGTTAGTCTATAATGCCGAAGGAATTGCAAAAGCAAATTTGACAATATTTGTACGGTAAAGAGACAAAAAATGAAACTCAAACTTTTAAGATCAATCAGAGCTTCTCACCCGGAATGGAAGAATATGGCAATTTTTGTTGGCTCCAATCGTTAAAATAATAGATTACACGGCAATTGTTAGTTTATGGTTAATTTTTTATGTGAATTTTGTTAAAACGCCCGTTAAAAAGTGGAAATGTTTTGCCAAAGGCAATACCGGTCATCATATTAACGTTGACTTTTAAAACCTTCTTAAAAAAATTATATCGTGGTCATGGCGTATGAATTTAGTAGAAATTAAAAATGTAATTTGGTATTCAAATACTATAAATTAGCAAGGAGTTATTGAGTATGGAAGTTATGGGCAACAATTATGCTAAAATTCTTCAGGGTAATCTTAAAAGACTTTATGAAAATTTTCCGGAAGATTTGGAACGGACACTGCCCGCTGAACGGAATGGAGATTCCTTTTTATTTCATGCTTTTGGTGAAAATTGTGAGCTTCGGCCCGGTGGAATATTTCTGAGCCACATTCAACAGATAGGGGTAATCGGGATCCTGATTTCTCTGTATGCGCTTCATGCCGGGCCTGAGCCAGGCATCCTGAAGCCGCTAAAGGCCTTTAAGGATTTTCCGAACAGTATGCCCTACGCTGGAGCTTTCGTAACCCATACCCAGAAAATTCTCGTGCCGCACGTTGATAGAATCGAAAAAACAAAAGACCAAATTATTGCAGATCTCTCTGGATATAAGGCCCCGGCAGATGTGGAAGGCGATTTTTCATTTATAGTCCACCCATTGCCTAAAATAGCTCTTTGCTATATTTTCTATGAAGCCGATGATGAATTTTCGGCTTCGGTCACCTGCCTATATTCCAATAATGCGCCATCCTTTTTACCCATAGACGCGCTGGCGGATGTCGGAGAATATACCTCGAGGAAAATACTTGACCTTATGGATTGATTGTCAAAGAAGATTACCCATTTCATCCCAAGGATGTTTTGGGTAATAATACACTCAAGACACAACCGTCAGTTTATCTTCGGCAAGGGAAAAATCCGGGATAATCTCAAGGGATTTGATTTGAAATTTTTTTTTCAGACGTTTCACGTTCTTATTTTTTAATCCTCTCATTTTTGAAATGCTTCGGGGATGAACGTTTATGACAGTTTTATCACATGAGCCTCTCCCGGCTTCCAAAAAGGATACAGCCATATCCATAAAAATTTCAGAATGAACCATATGTCCGAAAGCCGGATGATATGGTCCTGCTAAAATTGTCGAGTCTTTTGCAAGATCCTCCGAGGCTTGAAGTCCCATACGAATGACCGGGATCTCTTTGCTTTTGAAAAAAAGGTAGAGTTTTTTTACGAGGGAGACGCAACGTGAAAGAGACCAAGGCGTATATTTTCCTTTTCGATACCATACGGCAAGACGGCTCCGTGAAAGAACAACCGTAGGATAAATCCTGACAAAATCAGGACAAAACGATGCAATTCTTTGTGCGGTAAACAGGGATTTGGTTTCGTCATCACCCGGAAGCCCTACCATCATCTGCATCCCGAGGTCATAATTTTGTTCCTTCAGCAAGGCCGCGGCTTTTTCCGTATCCAAAGCGGTATGCCCCCGTTTTGCCATGGCCAGCACTCGATTGTCCATAGATTGAACACCGATTTCAATGGTTGAGACAGGATAGTCTTTTATTATACCAAGCTGTTCGCCGCTTATTGTGTCCGGCCGAGTAGAAAAGCGAATACTGTCGACTTTTTTATTTTTTACAAATTTTGTTGTTTCATCAAGTAAACTTCCGATGTAATCTTTTTTCAGTCCCAGAAAATTGCCCCCGTAGAAAGACACCTGAACAGAGCGTCTCTGAGTTGTTTTATATTCGAGAAACTCATTTATCAGCAGACACAGGGTTTCCGGGGAAATTGTGTCCGGCGGTACACCAGTGATGGAGGTTTGGTTGCAGAAAGCACATTGGTGGGGACACCCAAGATTGGGTAAAAAAATCGGAATGATAAAGGGCGTATTGTTTTTTAAGCTCACTTAACTTGGAGTTTCGGACTTTAAAATATCAAGGCCTTTTCTGGCGGCATCTTGCTCGGCAGCCTTCTTGCTTTTTCCGATTCCTTCTGTTTGGACCTCCCCAACTGTCAACTGAACCCGAAAGGTTTTGTCATGATCCGGACCGCTTTCATGGACGACAGTGTAAATGGGTGTTGATCGGTATTCCATCTGTACGAGTTCCTGAATCTGGCTTTTGAAATCATGATTGGCAGTGGGTGTGGTGACGGAATTAATTAAAAACGAAAAATGGCCGTCAATGATTTTAAAAGCAACATCAAAACCGCCGTCTATATAAACTGCTGCAATTAGGGCTTCAAACGTGTTTGCCAATATGGATTGCTTATTCCAGCCTTCTGACTGAATTTCTCCTTTGCCCAGTTGTATATGGGAACCTATATCTATTCCGCGGGCAATGGATGCAAGTTGAGATTCATTAACCAGATTGGCCCTCATCCTGGATAGATCCCCTTCTTTTAAATCCGGATATCTTTGCATGAGAATGTGACCCACCACAAGATTTAAAACAGCATCTCCAAGAAATTCGAGGCATTCATTATCTTTAAGGTCTGTGTCCAGTTGTTCATTTACGAATGAACTGTGTCTTAAAGATTCAACAAGGAGATCCGTATTCTTAAATTCATAACTAAGTTTCCGAGTTAATTCAGAAAGATCCATTTGTTTTATCTGTATTCCTATTTGTAGACTTGAAATTAATTTTTCATACAGTTCATAGGGAACGGAGAGATTTCCTCTGCCCGACCCCATTTTAACTTCTGGTTTAATAGAACCATGAAAATCCGTACCTCCGGTAATTAATAATCCATGCCGGTCTGCTATCTTAGTATATCGGGCAATAAGGTCCGGCGTTTGTTCAGGGTAATAGGCCTCTATTCCTTTAAGGCCCATTTCCTTTAAACAGATAATCAGATTTTCAAGGACATCGTCTTTGATGTTGAGAAGAACGGGATGGGCCAGAACAGGGATTCCCCCGGCGTTGAGTATAATTTCAATTGCTCTGTCACAGTCAATACGATATTTGTCAACATAAGCCGGTTGACCGGTTGCCAGATAGCTGTCAAATGCCTCACTAACCGATTGAACAAAGCCTTTTTTAACCATTTGTTTTGCAATATGAGGTCTTCCAAGCTGACATTCTCCGAAATCTTTCCGTATTTCGTTCAACGTCAGTTCAAACCCCATGCGATTCAGCCGTTCAATAATCCGGGGATTTCTGTTTTTTCTAGCCTCCTGTAATCGGGCAAGGGTATGGTTCAATTCCGTATCATCTATATTGATACCATAACCCAAAATATGAAAGCTTCCCGGACAGGAAAAAGACGGTGGGGGATTCACACTGATTTCAACACCGGTTAAGAATTTAACGGAAGGAGGTATCCCAATGGCAAGCGCTTCTTTTGTTCCATTGATGGTGTCATGATCTGTAATGGAAATGGCCCCGAGATTGAGGCGTTGGGCCATATTTAGAATTTCCGATGGAGAAAGCGTTCCGTCAGAAGCGGTTGAATGAATATGAAGATCAATTTTCACATTTTTATTTATAATCCGAGGGCTTTTTCAAAAGCCTCTTCTTTGGTCTTACAATCAATACATAATGTAGTAACCGGTCTGGCTTTAAGGCGATTTGTTGAAATATCTTCACCGCATTTTTCACAGACTCCGAACGTGCCCTCGTCAATGCGTTCCAAGGCTTTTTTTATCTTCTTGATCAGCTTGTTTTCTCTATCCCTTATACGAAGCATAAAATTCCGGTCTGCTTCAAGAGTCGCACGGTCCGCTGGGTCCGGAAAATTCTCTTTCGGGGTGGTCATACCTGAAACCGTATTATCTGCATGGCTTAACAGTTCGTCTAACCGGTTGGTTAAAAGCGCTTTAAAATATTCGATATCATCCTTTTTCATGGCAAACCCTTCAGAAAAATAACTTGGATTTTGTGAAAAGAGGTAATCTATATTAATAAAATGTCTATGTAAAGAAAAATTTTATTTTTTTGTTATTTTTACAAATTAATATGAGAATTTTGCAACAATCCACATTTCTTACTTTTCATCAAGACGTCAATTTTAGTAAACATTCACAACACCGTTTACTGTGGAGATAGAGTTCGACCTTGGCCAAAGAAAACGATTCATTCGACACGGAACGTTATAATTCAATAAAAATCAAGTGGTTTCTTTGAAGAATCGCTCCAGCAGTTTCATGCTGTTTACCGTATATATTTTACAGGGATAATCCTTGGGCAATATTTTTTTTATTAAACCGGTAAGAACCTTTCCCGGGCCCACTTCAACGAAGACTTCCACATTTTCATCCATAAGCCTGCAAACGGAGTCATACCATTTTACGGGGCTGCAAAGCTGCCGGGCCATTATGGATTTGATTTCATTCGGATCTTCAGCATAGTCCGCCGTTACATTAAACACCATCGGGCAGTCAGGTGCGTTAAAATGCATGGATTCGATAACGTCTCTAAACTCATCCAGGGCACCTTTTATCAATTCACTGTGCCATGCCCCGCTGACTTTCAAGGGGACGGATTTTGCTCCCTGGGAAGAAACCAGGGTGGAAACCTTTTTAACCATGTCCGGTGCTCCGGTGATGACAATCTGATCTTCGGTGTTGTGATTTGCCACGGCAACAATGCCTTGTTTTTGAACCTCGGCGACCAGTTCCTGGACGGTATTGATCGGCAACCCAATGATTGCATGCATGGCCCCTTGATACCGGGTAGCCTCACGATGCATGAGTTCGCCTCTTTTGAAAACAAGCCTGAGAGTATCTTCTTTTGATATGATGTCTGATGCATGTAACGCGCTGTATTCGCCCAGACTATGGCCGGCGCATATATCAGGCCTGACCCCGTCTTTTTCAATTGCAAAAAAACAGGCCAGATTTACAGCGGTTACTGCAGGCTGCAGATTCACCGTTTGGGTAAGCTCATCAAAAGGACCTTTAAAACACAGTTTGGATATATTGATTTTGGTTATCTCTTCCGCCATGTCAAAAATTTCTCTGACACTGACATATTCCTGATAAAAATCAATGCCCATACCCACTGACTGTGATCCCTGACCGGGAAAAAGGAATGCTGTTTTTTTCAAGGTTGTCCTCCGTTTATTCATCAAGTTTAAAAAGTTTTCGGGTAATGTCGAGGTAACCGGATTTGTTTTGATGATATCCATTGCTCTTTAACAGTAGCATGGGATCATGCAGGATTTTATTTATCATGGCGCTTGTCATTCGAGCTATGGCCCGGCGATCATCATCTGACAGATGTTTTAAAGCGAGCAATGTTTTTTTCATTTCCACTTGGGCAATGGCGTCCATTTTGTTTCTTAAGGCAACAATTGTGGGTACTACATCCAGATTGTCATACCATTGCCTGAAGCCGATGACGGCCTCGTCAACGATTCTTTCTCCTTTAATAGCCTCCTTGTTGCGGTTTTCAATACTTTCATCGATGACTCCTTTCAGGTCATCGATGTCGTAAACATATGAATTTGTCAGACGGTTTATATCCGGATCGATATTTCGAGGCACCGCGATATCAATAAAAAAAATGGGACGATTCCGGCGGAGGCGTATGATCGCCTTGACCTGTTCGCGGGTAATAACGTAATCGGTTGAACCGGTAGAACTGATAACAATGTCAACCCGCTCTAAGCTGTCTAAAATCTCTTCAAATCGGATGGCCTTACCCTTGAACCTTTTGGAAAGTTTAACCCCGTTTTCAAAGGTTCGGTTGGCAACCAAAATATCCCCGGCCTTATTTCGAATCAGATGTTCAACCGCAAGTTCCGCCATCTCCCCGGCTCCGATAAGAAGCACTTTTTTCCCTTCAAAGGCGCCGAATATTTTGCGCCCCAACTCAATCGCCGCATAACTGATGGATACCGCATGATCTCCGATCCCGGTTTCACTACGGACGCGTTTTGCTACGAAAAAGGTTCGATGGAATAATTTGTTTAGAATAACACCGGATGTTTTTTTTAAGGTAGCCAACTTATAAGCTTCTTTTATCTGACCCAGTATCTGCGGCTCTCCGACGACCATGGAGTCAAGACTCGAGGCCACCCGGAATATATGCCGTACAGCATCATCCCCCTTGTGGATATAAAGGGATTTTTCAAATTCGGAAGCAGGCAGTTTTTTAAATTCGGATAGAAACATTTTAGCAGTTTTCACCGCATTGGATTTGTCCTCGGTGGCCATGAGAATTTCTACGCGATTGCAGGTTGAGACAATTACTGCTTCACTGATCACCGGTGATTCTTGAAAAGCTCTCAGCACCACGGATGTCTCGTCCGGCGAGAAGGCCAAGCACTCCCTCAACGCCACCGGTGCTGTTTTATGATTCAATCCCAATAAGACGATGTCTAACATATTTCTTAATAATACAGGTCAGCTACGGATGTAAATCAAGATTGTTGGTGATTTAGCTCAAGCAATCCAGGTTTCAGGTGTCAGTGTTCGGGTGTCAGCTCTTACGTTCGTTCTCCTGACACCCGACACCTGAAACCAGACCTTCGAATTCCGATGGAAAGTAATAAATGACCGCTGTTAACCAACATCAGTGACTTACACGCGTCGGCTATTTTTGTGTTTATAGTTTGGTAAAGCCTCCATGATGGCCCTGCAATAGAAAATTAACCCCAAAAAAAGTAAATAAAATCACTGCAAAACCGATGATCGCCATAATTGCCGCCCTGCGCCCCCGCCACCCCACCGTGAGGCGCTGGTGGAGCAAGGCCGCATACAACAACCAGGTGATTCCTGACCAGACCTCTTTGGGGTCCCAGCCCCAAAACCTGCCCCAGACCGATTTGGCGTAGATGAAACCGGTGATCAGTCCCAACGTAAGCATGGTAAATCCAGTAACAATGCATGCATATCCGGTGGTGTCGAGAAGTTCCAGAGATGGAAGGCGTTTGAAAAAAAATCCATGAGTTTTGGATTTTATCGTGTGTTCCTGCACAAGATACAACACCCCCACCCCGCAGGCCAAAGCAAATGAGGCCTCGCCGATAAAGATGGTAATGACATGAGCCACAAGCCATACACTATTTAAGATAGTATCGGCCTGATGGGGTGCGCTCGGTAATCGGGCGGCGATGACCATTACCAAGGTAATCAGCGGAGCGGCAAATATCCCCAGAATCTTAAGATGGAACCGAAAGTGAAAGATCAGAAAAACACCGGCAATAGTCCAGCCCGCCATGGACAGGGTTTGGTGAAGATTATTTACGGGAAAATTACCGGATTGAACAAATCCATAGCCGATTCCTGCCGTATGGCATAAAAAGCCTGCGGAAATCAGATAAACTCCGATTTTTTCAAGGTAATCTTTCTGCAGGAAAAGATAGGCCACGTATCCTGCCGTGCTCAGCATGTAGAAAAAAATGGATATACCAGTCAAAATTTCCACGGATGGCACCTATGTGTCTTTCAAAACCGAGTTGGATGTGGGTTGGTTTGTCATTAATTCGTCAAATAAATATCCCTCACCAAGAATTTTAAAAAGCAAGGAATTAATCGCTGCAATATCGCGGTGTTTTATCAGGGTAACCAAGTCCCGCTTGATCAAATTTTCAAAAAGATGCTTATGGGCCTCGGGTTCGTGATCTTCACTTAACAGTTTGGTGCGGATGCCGCCCATCAGCGTCAGAAATTCGGCATATTCGGTTCCGAATTTTTTTTCGAGATCTTTTCGCATTTTTTTTGCAAAGGCGGGGCTTTTGCCGGAGGTGGATATGGCGATGATCAAATCTCCCCGGTTAACAATGGCCGGGAGAATAAAATTACAAACTTCGGGACGATCCGCGATATTGCACAGCATACCGAGCCGTTCTGCTCCGGTGTGAATCTGTCTGTTCAATTCCGGGTTGTCCGTTGCGCCGATGACCATAAACATGTGTTCAAGATCTATGGGCTTGAAACCTCTTCTTTCTAATATTATCAAGCCCTTATTTGAAAGCTCCTCTATCTTGTCGGTAACTGTCGGACTGACAACAACTACTATTGCACCACAGTCAAGCAGCGTTATGACCTTTCGTGTACCCACGTCACCCCCACCCACAACCAAGCATTTTCGATTTCGGATATCAAGATTGACCGGATAGTATCTCATGGAACCTCAAAACAAACATCATAACCGTTGCCGCCGGAACGCCAAGGATTTTATTTTTCTATTCTTTCTTAGTATTTTGTTTGCCAAAAGAGTAAACGTATTGTCACAAAATGCACAAATTTCAATATTAATAAATCAAAATAACATGTCCATATCAAAATAGCCATATTAATCAAAAAAAGCAAGCCATATTCATAACTTTTATTGTAATATCAACCTATTGTCTTTTCCAGTCCTCGAACCTGTATTGGCACGTTTATCCGAACACTCGTAACATCTCAAAACATTATGGATTCGGCTCAATATCACCATTTAATACACCAGAACTTATTGAAAAGCTACGAACACGCGGGTTATAAGTTGTTGAACGATATGCCATGTTTTTCTTTTTTGTCCCTGGGATAAATAATAAGCCGATCTCCCGGATGGATGGGCTCATTTAAGTCGATACGGTTCCAGATAATAAGCACGGCCAGGGGCACATTGAACTTCTCGGCAATAGAGGATAAATTGTCCCCCTTTTTAATGACATAGATCCGATCGGTTTTGTCTGCCTCATACGCCTTAACCAATTTTTTATACCGCAGGTCAAACCCCTTTTTCGCCCCTTTGGGAATGAGAAGTGTATGGGTGCCTTCGGTAAGATAATGTCCCCGAATTTCGGGATTAAGATCCTTGATGGCTTTAAAATCCGTTCCGGAGGCCTTTGCGATCAGGCTGAGGGGGGGTTCCTGGAAACAATCCACGGTGATCCGGTCGAATTCAAGAGCCGGATAATACTCGTCATCCGTTAGATTAAATCCGAATTTAATCGGATCTAAAACAATGAGCTTGGCCGAAAGAATACGGAATATGAATCTCTGGGTTTCCAGGGGAAGGTAAAGCCGGTAATAATCGCGGGTGTGCTGCACCATAATTTCAGCGGTTAGTCCTTCCTCGCCCATATTATACGCAGCAGCAGCAAGGGTCCAGGATCCCATGGATTGGTAAAGGGCCTTGAGATAGGTTATGGCAGCCCGCGTGGAGGCAAAAAGGTTGCGCCTTTCGTCGATATTTTTGTCTATTATCAACCCGTATTTTCGGCCTGTATCCGGCAGAAACTGCCAAAATCCAATGGCCCCCTTTCTGGAGCCCGCATGGGGACGAAGCGCACTTTCTGCAATGGCTAAATACTTGAGATCATCCGGCATGCGGTTTTGCTTCAACATTTTTTCAATATAAGGCAGATATCGACGGGAACGTTTCAGCCAGAGAATCACCTGGGGCCGATCCCAAATCGAAAGCAGAAGCTCTTTTTCAAATCGTTCCCGAACCTCCTGATTTTCTAAAGGAACCCGTTCCTCGCAAAGCGAGAGGGTATCCAGATTTTTAACGGAGGATACCAATGAAACCAGATCAACCGGTTGGGGTGAAGCACCGTACCCCTGAACCGCCCAAAACAATATCATGCCCAAAATCAAAAACATCTTTGTTTTCATAAGAATTACCTCTTGCCTAAACTAGGAGTTTTAAATTGTAACGTCATATTATTACTGATACCTGAAATTTGCCCGTACCTTTTTCGAAAGTGATAAATTTACTATCAATACCATGCGGTATCGAGACCGTATTGTCAATACCATGTCACATCAAGTATCGGCGGTTGTCTAGACATGCGACAATGTGAGAAAAAATGTCTGGCGATTAATTTGTCGTTGTGTGTATAATGGACTCGGAGGATGAATGGTGAATAGTGACTAGAGGTGGTTTCAAATCAAGACCCGACAACATGCGTGATATGCATTGGATTATGTCTGGAGAAAAACGGTGGAGGGCAAAATGAGAGAAAAACAATTAACCCGTCGTCGATTCATAAAAAACCTCACCCTTACCTGTACTTATGGCACCGTTGGCGCCCATGCGCTTGCGGCACGTCATGTCTGGGGAAAACCCACTAAAGGAGGCGGTTCAAGGGAATCCGAAACCATGGAATACCGGTCCCTCGGCAAAACAGGGCTGAAGATTTCAGCACTCAGCTTTGGCGTGATGCGACTGTCCGAGCCCACGGTATTATTTAAAGCGCTTGACATGGGGATTAATTATTTTGATACGGCCCATAGATACCAGAACGGCAATAACGAAAAGATGCTGGGCAAGGTGCTCAAACAGTACGGCAGGTCCAAAGTCTTTATTGCCACCAAAATTCCGCCTTATTATAAACGTTTAGGGAAGAAGCGCCTCAACAATCAAAAATCCATGGAAACCATGATGGAAGAAAGCTTAAGAAGGCTTCAGACCGACTATGTTGACGTGCTTTTCCTCCATAGTATTACTGAGCCGGGGTGGCCGCTGCATGAAGAAATGCTCGGTTTTTGTGAAAAAATGAAAAAAACCGGAAAGGCCCGCTTTGTTGGAATTTCTTTCCACACCACGGGCCAGACCTATGTGGATACGGTGGACCGAACTTTAGAGGCCGACATGTATGATGTTTTTCTGGCCACACTGAATTATAAGAGCCCCACGGCGCACATCCAGGCATTAAACCGTGCACGTCAGAAAGGCATGGGCATTGTTGCCATGAAGACCCAGGCCGGCGGCTATAAACCGGAATCCAATATATTGCTCAATCCACATCAGGCGGCACTGAAATGGGTTCTTGACAAACAGTTTGTGGACTGTGCCATCCCCGGTATGATTAACCGGCAGCAGCTTGCGGAAAACGCCGGTGTTATCGGGAAGAAAATCGGGTGGAGTGACCGAAAGACCCTTGCGGCCTATTATGATGCAGTTAAAGATCGCTACTGCTTGAGGTGCGGCAGTTGCACCTCTTCATGCAAAAAACAGGTGGACATTTCAACCATTCACCGATGTCTCATGTACTGGGAAGGCTATGAGGACTTTGACCTGGGCAGGCACACTTACCGTAGACTTGCGTCCACGGAGAATGCCCTGGCATGCATGGGCTGCACAGCACCCACCTGTAATTGCATTAACGGGATAAAAATATCGGAGCGAATGCGCCATGCTCATATTCATTTTATCTAAAACCGGCCCTGCCCGCTCGTCTTTGAAATGCTGCATAACTCTTTTGATAATTCTGTTCTTCATGGTCGTAACATGCATCCGGCCTTTTGCTGAATCCGTTGATGAGTCGATTTTTAGCACGGCCCTGCCGTCGCCGGAATGGCAGATGGAAGGACAGCCCTATGGATTTTCTCCCAAAAACCTCTATGAATACATTAATGGCGAAGCCGAATTTTTTATTGCATTTGGTTTTATTGAACTGAAAGGCGCAAATTATACATCTGTTTCCGGCGGAAAAGACACGGTGACCATGGATATTTATGATATGGGAAACAAACTGAATGCGTTCGGGGTGTTCCAGTCAAAAAGAGGCGGCCAGGCATCCGCTTTGAACTTGGGTGCCGCATCTACCGAATCTGATGGTTACCTTGCTTTTTATAAAGATCGATTTTTTGTCGAAATACAGGCTTACATCACTTCAGAAAAAGAAAAGGGAGGACTTGAACCCATGGCCGCACGCATTGCGGCGCTGTTGCCAGGTGACAATACCCCGCCATCGGAGCTTTTTTATTTTTCCGAACAGCATAAAATTGCCGGATCGGAACGCTATATAAAAGGCGGCATACTGGGACATGCGTTTTTAGACAGGGGCATGGTGTGCGATTATCGCATTCAAGGTCAAAAAATAACGGCATTTGTTGCCATTTTTCCCTCACCCGGGGATGCGGTCCACGCCTTGAACCATCACCGGTCTTTTCTTTTGAAATCCGGGAAGAAATGTCTGCCCTTTGATGAGGTTGGTCATCACGGGTTTGTTTCCGAGGAACCCTATCATCAAAAAATCATGGAAACACAGATAGGGGCATTTGTCGTTGGAGTCTATGATTGGAGCAGCATAGAACCAGGAAAAACAGTGTTGGCGGATATAATAAGAACCATAAAACAAAGAGAGTTTAGATAGTTAAAGTGTCAAACGGTAAGGTGATTGTTACCGCAAATCCTTTGGGTTTAAGGTTTCTGGCATAAACCCTGCCTTTGCAGGTTTCAATGCAGGTTTTTACGATGGCCAGCCCGAGGCCCACGCCACCGGAGCAGCGATCCCGAGAGGGTTGGGGGCGAAAGAACGGTTCGAAAAGCTGTTCCAAAAGGTCATCGGGCACACCGGGGCCGGAGTCCTGGATCTCGATCTCGGTTTTATTTTCTTTTCTTTTCGCTGAAACCTGAATCGGCCCTGCGTCTCCGGCATATTTTACGGCATTTCTGATAATATTGGCCAGTGCTCGGACCAGAAGCTCGGGGTCTGCGATCACCCGGATTTTGGGATCGATTTTCGTGATGATCTCCGTTTCGGGCATGGTCTCCCGTTGCACGGCCCGTTGCACTACGGGAAGCAATTCAACGGTTTTGAGCATAACCTTTGCCGTGTCCATTTCCGCCCGTGAAAAGGAGAGCAGTTCGTTGACCAGGTTCGACATGTGGGTCACATCTTCCATCACATCGTCCACCTGCTTTCGATTCGCCGCATCCACGCGGTGTTCCAGTATGCCGAGCCCGAGCTGAATCCGGGCGATAGGGGATCCAAGTTCATGGGCCACATCCCCCAAAAACCGTTTCTGTCCCCTAACAAAACCAAATAAGCGTGACGTCATGTGGTTGATGGCACTTGCCAGACGCCCAATTTCATCAGCCCGAGGCTCATTGATGCGCACGTCAAATTTTCCTTTGGCAATTTCCTCGGCCGCGCGAGTCATCCGGGCAAGCGGTCCCGTGATATTTCTCACCAAAGGTATCCACAATAAAACTGAAATCAGCATCACCACCGCCGCCACAATAATCCACGGCAGGGGATCGAAAAAAAAGCCGTTTCCGGTGATGGAATCTGACACGGCAAGAAGTACGGCGCGCACCGGGGGGCGAGATGGGGTAAGGGACACCGGGATCCGAACCCCGGCCCAGTATCGCGTGGGATTTTTCGTTCGCATCATGAAGCGATGCTTTCTGCCATGCGTATCGTGGGGTTTGCGCGGCTGTAAAAACTCGCCCTTTGGGAATCTCGGCCGGAAAGCGCTCATGACCATTTTCATCACCGCCTCAGGGATATCCATATCCTTTGATAAAGATTGGGAACCGCCTTTAAATAAGAGCGCAAAGTCCACCTGGTAGATCTCCGCATGCCGGGCGAGCACATCGGACCAGTTCGCGGTGGGCATCTGATTCAGTTCATGGGAGATCAGCCTTCCGGCGGTTCGCAATCGATCCGATGCCTGTTGACCAAAAATAGCATGCAGATTTATCTGGGACCCAAACGCGAAGAATACCACCAGGACAGCCGCTACAAGGGCCAGGTTCATAAAAAACCAGAGAAGGATTTTGGAGAATAACGATGAAAAAGGCTTCATAATTCCTGACTCCTCGGGTCTATAAACATATACCCGGCGGATCGAACGGTTTTAATAAATCTGGGGTTTCGGGAATCATCTCCCAGCTTCCGTCGCAGCGAGGAGATATGGACATCCACGGAGCGGTCGAAAACATCGTAGCTTCGACCTGAAATGGCGTCCAAAAGCTGATCCCTTGTTAATACCCGCCCTGCCGCCTTGGCCAGGTACAAAAGAAGATCAAATTCGATGGGGGTTAGGTTCAATATATCAGGACCCAACCGGGCCGTTCGGGAGGTTTTGCTGATTTGGAGATTTCCCAGCATCAATGCTTGATCCATGGCATTGGGACCGGGTTGAGGTTCGGATTTGAAAGATCGGCGGGTCACGGCGCGAAGGCGCGCTAAAAGTTCCCGTGTGGAAAAGGTCTTGGGTAAATAATCATCGGCCCCCATCTCAAGTCCCACAATTCTGTCGGTCTCATCGCCACGCGCGGTAAGCATCAATACCGGGACGTCCGATTCCTTGCGCAACCGTTTCAACACTTCGAATCCGTCCATCTCCGGCATCATGACATCGAGAATTACCACGTGAAAATTGCTGGCCAAAACCCTTTCCAGTCCATGGGGTCCCGTGTGGGCAGCCTCCACATCATAGCCCATAGGCTCCAAATACTCCTTGAGCAGCCTGCAAAGTTTTTTGTCATCATCGACAATCAAGACTTTGATTTTGGAAGAGGATTTTTCCTGATGTTCCATAATTTGACTCAGTCGTAGATTCAGTCTTACCTGCTTCTATTTTTATATGATTCATAATGTCAGTGCAATATACTTTACAAAACATTTACAATTTTGACCGGGAATCAACATAAATTCTTTACATTTGTTTCTTATAATAACTTCAAAAGCGAGGAAAAATTCCTTGAAAACCAACTATCCAAAAAAAGGAGGTACACCATGAATTCCAATCTTAGGCAAAAATTATTTACCGGCGCAATGGTTCTTTTGGTCACGGTATGTTTCATTCCGGGTTCTGCGGGAGCGTTTACGCCAGGCCATTGCAAGCCTGAAAAAGGGTTTGGCATGAAAAGGCATCATCTTTCGCCATTGGGAATCTGGCGGAACCCGAAAATGGTTCAAGAACTGGGGCTCACCGACGAACAGGTCAAAGGACTCCGGGAAACGGATTTTGCCCATCGTGAAAAGCGGTTGCAATTAAAATCCAAACTCGACGGTCTTCACCTTGAATTGGAAAAACTGTTTTCCGCCGACCCATTGAATGAGTCGGATATTCTTCAACTCGCCCAAAAGATTTCAGATATCAAAGGCAAATTGTTTGTCCGGAGAATTGAGTCTCGCCTGGCAGTTGGAAAGCTGTTAACTGCGGATCAACTCAAAAACCTGAAGATCTTCGAGCTGCATCACCGTGCAAGACACGGTAAAACGCACGGAAAGGATAAACATTGCAGGAGGAATCTGCCTGAAATTGAAGGTGCATACTGAAGCAAATGCCAGGGCGTCTTATTATTACCCCCTGACGGTTCGGCCTCCCACATATGTCAGGAGGTCGAACAGGGGTGATTTTTGATCAGAAAAGGAGTCCGTCGGATGAAAACTTCTTTCGGAGAATAGGGCGTTCACCCGGTGTTGACATCATTTCTAGGATCGTCGTAAGCACTTGATTTTAATATTATTTCACATGGGCTCACCATGCGTCTGGATTTTTTCAGAAGCGCGAAAGGAAACACTATGAGAGCTTTACGACTCATTGTGGGAGGGTTGGTATGGATGATCGTCGCCATGCTCTTCATACCTCCCGAAATACCTGCGCAGGATTTTGAGCAACCAGAACAAACAGACAGGTTCAGGCAAGAGGAGTTGGATCAGATGCTTGCGCCAATCGCCCTGTATCCGGATTCGCTGGTCGCCCAGATACTGATTGCGTCGACCTATCCGCTGGAGGTGGTTCAGGCCGAGCGTTGGATGCAAGAGAACAAAACGCTGAAAGGCGATGCGCTGGACGACGCCCTGAAGGAAAAATCTTGGGACCCCAGCATAAAATCGCTCTGTCATTTCCCTGATGTGCTTTTTGCAATGAGTGAGAAACTCGACCAAACCACTAAACTGGGAGACGCCTTTCTGAGTCAAAATGATGAGGTCATGGCGACCATACAGGAATTACGGAAAAAAGCCGAGATCCAGGGAAACCTCAAGACAACCAACGAACAGAAAGTTATCCACGAAGCGGATACCATCCGGATCGAGCCTGCCGTTCGTCACGTTGTCTATGTGCCAGTCTATGATCCCCTTTATGTCTATGGTCCGTGGTGGTATCCTGCATATCCGCCCTATTACTGGTACTATCCCCCCGGTGTAATTATCACCAGCGGTTTTATCAGCTTCGGACCTCGCTTTTTTATCGGAATGGATTTGTTTGCATGGAGCTGGTTCGACTGGCATCGGCACTATATATATATAGACATGCATAAAGCGAGACGATTCCATAGATACCCCCACAGGCATTATTTAAATCGGCATTGCTGGCGACATGACCCGAGGCATAGAAGAGGCGTTGCTTACAGGGACAGAAGAACCAGTGAGCGATTCGGAAAGAAACCGTATCCAAGAACGTCGCTTGGCCCGGAAATGTGCGGGTACCCGGCAAAAAGCCATAAAACGAAAGTGGCTAAACTGTCGAGGAACTCCATCAAACCCCGGGAGCCAGCAAAGGTGTCCCGGATAAGAACGGAACGTGAAAAGATCCGACGCACCGAAGAACACCGGAGAAAAACGGATGTATCCCGGATAACAACGAAACAAAAAAGCATTCAGCGCTCCCAAGAACTCCGGGAAAAGGCCGGCGCCCCCGGAGCAAGGCCCAAGACAAAACAACTTCGGAAATCTGAAAGCCGGGATACTCCTTTCCATGGCGTGGGCAACGGAAGCTTTGAACGAAGGGCAAGCGAACGCAGGATTCAAAGCCGTCAGCGGGGAAACACGAGACATCGGGGTGGCAACCTTCAGCATCAGGGCGGCGGCTTCCGGAGTAGGGGTCAAAGCATTGGCATGGTGCGCAAAAGTGGCGGATTCACCAGATAGCATACCAAGGAGTGATAGAGAATTCTTAGGAGGATTGCTATTTAAACAAGGGAGGAATTATGAAAACCATTGCATTATATAAGAACAATGAGGAACGCTGGCCGACGGTGCTGGCTTGCCTTATCTCCGGCACCCTGTTCTTGATCTGGGCCGCTTCATCTTCTCATGCCCAAGGCACGCCCCATCGCAGCTTTTCTTCGCCGGAAAAGGCGGTGACATCTCTGGTCACTGCGGTCAGGGCAAATAACACGGAAGAAATGCTTGCCATTTTAAATCCCAGGAGTAAGGAACTGATCTTTTCCGGTGGCGATGTGGCAGACAGTACCGGACGAGAAAAATTTGTCAAGTCCTAAGCCCGGATGAACACACTTCAAAAACTGTCAGCAAACAGAGTGACGCTATGTATCTGCAACGACAACTGGCCCTTGCCGATTCCTATTGTGAAGGCAGGCGAAATGTGGAAATTCAATTCAGAACAAGGGAAACAGGAGATTCTAATCCGGAGAATAGGGAGAATTGAGCTGCATGTTATGGAAGTGGTTTATGCCTATACCGAAGCACAGCATGAATACGCGAGCAGAGATTGCGGAGGCGGCGGAGTGGTGGAATTCGCCCAGAGGCTCATCAGTACCCAAGGCACATGTGACGGACTCTACTGGGAGGTGAGGAACGGCGAAAAAGAGAGTCCTCTCGGGCCTCTAGTTGCGCAGGCGGCAAAAGAAGGAGTTAGGTTAGATTCCAACTCCTTTTTTTAAATCACAAATCTGATAATTTAGAATGCAGTATATCGGCCATGTAAACAATATCCATAGCAATTTCTATGCCTTCATCAATGCTCATTTGGTCAATTGTGGTCTGGACACTGCCTTGATTCCCAATAGGTTCGCATTTTGTTAATCTTTGAAACATATTGCTAAATTTAATGCGAATCTCCTCCGGCAACTCTTCTGTTTCGAGACGCATTAAATGGTTAATAAAGGCATTTCCAACTCTTTCTTGAATGTTTTTCGGGCTGGTAGCCATTTCAATAACTGCAGCAGCAAATTTTTTATTGGCATATGTGTATTTCATATCATTCTCACTTTCTCCCCGAATTTGGATAGCATGTTATTCACCTTTTTGATCTAATAGAGATTAATCTTGTCCCTTAACTTGTCAGAGCATTCAAAGGTAACAACCTTTCTGATTGGCAGCATCATAGAATTACCGGATTCCAGAGAACTTCTGTAAGTGCCATGGGGTGTTTTTCCTACAGTTGTGAATAATACTGATGTTCAAAAGCTTGGCCAACATCTCATTCGATTTAAATATTGTCAAGATTTTAATAGGTTATATGAGATATGGGAGTAAATACCATCGAAATAATTGGGTTTCGTTAAATTTTGTGATCTTTCTTAATTGCCTAAAGTCCTTGGTAAATAATTTTATAAGAATAAGGTTACCAAGAATGTTCGAATTTTTCCTAGAACTGGTTTCAAAACCTTCAATCAGGTTCAAAGTCAGGGCGGGGTGAGGGATTCAACTACAGGAATATATTTAATATTTCGAGTATCGAATCCCTCGGTCCAACAGAGAAATTGGACCTGAGGGGAGGTTTTGAAACCACTTCTAACGTATTTAGGAAAAAGAAAGCAATCATGATGTATAAAAAAAGCCCCACTTCTCGTAGGGAGATGGGGCATTATGTTTTCTGGAGAGTATGCTCGATATTTGGATAAAGGCAGTATTCACCTGACTCGCAAACGATGCATATCCATTCCGTTTGTGCTAACATTAGAGCAGAATGTTTATCAATAGAAAAAATATTGAACTATTCTAGAATTTCAAGGACCGTGTGTTTTTTTTCTTTGGCAGAGGCAGCGCTTAGTATTGTCCGTATGGCTCGAACATTCCGGCCCTTTTTGCCGATAACCTTCCCAATATCGGCTTTGTCAACTCTAAGCTTTAATACCGTGATCTGATCTCCCTCTATTTCTGTAATTTCTACCTCTTCCGGCTTGTCAACCATTGTCTGCACAATATTCTTTATCAGGTCTTTCATCGCTCCGCCTTTTTCGTTGGCTGTTAAGGGCTCACTCAAAAACAACTTCACATTTTGGATGCCGATGCATCCCAACCGGCTGCGTTACGAAAACTCGAAATGTTCTTGAGATTCCTTGACTTTTCAAGCCTTGCTAGCCGGGCGCCTCAACTCCAAAAACTGTAAATTTATTTTTTCGTGACCCCTACAATTTATTTGTTTTTGCCATTTTAATTGCATTTTATATACATTACAAGCCTTATGAGGTTATTCTTGGAAGAAGCATAAAAAAAGGAAAATCCTTCAATAGGGTTTGTGAAAATTTTAAGTGTCAGTTGGATATAATTAATTCCTTGTAACTATTCGGAAAAAGAGTTTTAAGCCCCTTGTACCAAGCCGATCTGAAGCGTAAGCTACGCTGGATATCGCCGTAGCATATAACCGTTACAAATTCTTAGAAGTGGTTTCAAAACCTCCCCTCAGGCCCAATTTCTGTGTTGGACCGAGGGATTCAATACTCGAAATATTACATATATTCCTGCACTTGAGTCCCTCGCCCAGCCTTGACTTTGAACCTTATTGAAGGTTTTGAAACCACTTCTAGAAAACGAATTTCCGGCGTGGTTGTGGTTGATTATTGAAATCGATCAGAACCGTTTGCGCCGATATGACTCTGGCCGTGTATCTTTGAACATCGGCAGTCGGTTGGAAAGAGATACACGCTGTGGTGGAGCGTTCTCCCTGTATCGGGATTGAAATGCGTTTGCCCTGTCAGTTGAAAACATGGACCTTGACATTTTTTCCCCGGCAAGTTAAATAAAACCGGCTTTATTCAAGGTTGGTAATATGTATGAAGCCGTTTCTATGCGAATTTGCCTGAATTTTCATGTCTGAATAAAGGATTGCTCTATGAATCAAGAGTTGACTCCGGAGGAGGAGGAGGCGCTAAAGCATGTTGCCTCAAAACTTGAATCCTATGAAGAGCAAAGAGGAAATCTTATACCAATCCTGCAGATGGTACAGGAAACGCTTGCCTATCTTCCCCCTAAAGCCATAAAATTAGTAGCGGAGCACCTCCAAATTCTTGAATGTGAGGTTTATGGCGTTGCAACATTTTACAACCAGTTCCGGTTTCATCCCCCCGGGAAACATCCGGTCAAGATTTGTCTGGGCACTGCCTGTCATGTCAGAGGAGGTGATATCATCCTTGAAAATTTTGAAAGAAAGCTTGGGATACACTCCGGTGAAACCACTCCTGACAGAGAGTTCAGTATCGAAAAAGTCGCCTGCGTGGGATGTTGTGCATTAGCGCCCGTGGCCATTATTGATGAAACCGTTCATGGCCATATGGCGCCCAGCAAGGTGGAAGGACTTCTTCTGCGGATTGAGATAGAAAAAGAAATGGAAGAAAGGGCAAAGAAAAAAGATGAATCCGGCCAGAAATGAAAAAATAGATCAGATATTCGACGCCATTTATAAAGAAGCCGAGAAACGTCAGAATGAATTCAGGGATGATCCTGTTCCTAAAGTACACATTGGTCTGGCCACCTGCGGTATTGCATCCGGCGCCCTTGAAACCAAAAAAGCATTTGAAGAAGCGCTTGATGAATACAATATTGACGCCCGTATCCATACGGTGGGATGTTTGGGGCATTGCTATGCAGAACCGGTTGTTGTCATAGACCACCCTGGCTCTGGATTTCCACCGATTTTCTACCATGAGGTGAATGCGGGCAAGGCAAAGATGCTCGCGAAACTTTTTTTAAAAGAAGGAGATCCCCGATTCGAGCACGTTTACGGGGCCATGGAAGAAAACGATCTGATTCCTTCTGTAATGGAGTTTACCCGATTTAACCGGGAAAAACGTGTGGTCATGGAAAAATGCGGGCATATCGATCCGGAAGACATATACGACTACATTGCTGAAGGCGGATATTCAAGTCTTGCCAAGGTTTTAAAACTGAATTCCAATGAAATCGTTAAAGAAGTGCAGCATTCCGGTTTGAGGGGGAGAGGGGGTGCGGGGTTTCCCACGGGCAGAAAATGGGAACTGGCGAAACATACCGGAGAGCAAGAAAAGATTGTCATCTGTAATGCAGACGAAGGAGACCCCGGCGCATATATGGACCGAACCATCCTGGAAAGCAATCCTCATCAGGTTATTGAAGGTATGGCCATTTGTGCGTATGCGGTGGGAGCAAAAAAAGCCATCATTTATGTTCGGGCGGAATATCCGCTTGCCGTCAAAATCGTCACAAAAGCGATCCGGCAGGCAACAGAAATCGGTCTTTTGGGAGAATCGGTTTTGGGAAGCTCCTTTGATCTTAAGATTGATGTGTTCCGGGGATCCGGGGCGTTTGTCTGTGGTGAGGAGACAGCCCTGATCCGATCCATTGAGGGGTATAGAGGAATGCCCCGGCACCGTCCACCATATCCGGTTCAAAAAGGTCTGTGGAACACGCCAACGGTAATTAACAATGTAAAAACCCTGGCCTCGGTTCCTCCTATTCTGGATCACGGCGCCGACTGGTATAGAGAAATCGGTACTGAAAACTCTCCGGGTACCGCTATTTTCTCCGTGGTTGGCAATGTGGTTCACGCGGGATTGGTGGAAATACCCATGGGCGTGTCTTTGAGGACGCTTATTTTCGATATCTGCGGAGGTATTCCGAATAATAAAAAGTTCAAGGCCGTTCAGATCGGCGGACCGTCAGGGGGCTGTCTGAATGAGGATTTTCTGGATACCCCCATTGATTTTGATTCGTTAACAGAAGCCGGGGCAATGATGGGATCCGGCGGCATGGTGGTTATGGATGAAGATACCTGCATGGTGGAGGTGTCCCGCTATTTTCTTGATTTCACCCAAAACGAATCTTGTGGGAAATGCACATTTTGCAGAATCGGGACCTATCATCTTCTCAAAATACTGGAGCGGTTAACAAAGGGCGAAGGCCAAGACAACGATATTGAAATGCTGGAGACGCTGAGTAACGACATAAAGGCCGGATCCCTTTGCGGGCTGGGCAAAACCGCCCCCAATCCGGTACTTACTTCTATTAAATATTTCAGGGATGAATACCAAACCCATATCTATGAAAAGCGCTGCCCGGCCCTGATGTGCCGGCCCATGATCGCTTTTTATTTTGATTTGGATCTGTGCGCCCGCGGTTGTGACGCCTGTGCCACTTGCTGTCCGGTGGATGCTGTAT
>JASFHC010000001.1:0-27143 GCA_050123435.1 Desulfobacterales bacterium | reverse complement strand
TTTAATTTTACTTATTTCCAAAAATCCAATATCCTGCACTTTGTATCTATAATTAAATGCTTGCCCTTGTTTTTGTCCTTCATTCAACATTCGATGTTGGACGTTCGATGTTCGACGTTCATTTTTTTTCAGTAAACATTCCACAATCCTTCCGGTGTAAAAAATAACTGAGCGCTTATGATGCCAGGCCCCTGAGCTTCAATCGTCTTTCCATGCATCTTCCCAGAGTTGGGCATTGTAAATCATGCGAGCATCGCCTTCAAGATAAATGTCGTGATATTTGCCGTTATTTACTTGATAAAAAACATTAAGATATCCACCACTTCTCGTTAGAACATTTACAGGGGACTTTAACTTTCTTCTGCAAGCCGTAACAATAGCGCCGGCAATTGCCCCCGTACCGCATGCCAAAGTTTCATCTTCAACGCCCCGCTCATAGGTCCGAATCGCAATACTGTTGTCCTTTAAATAGGATACAAAATTTACATTTGTGCCGGCAGGAGCAAACCTATGGTGAAACCGTATCTCCCTGCCTATTTTAACAACTTCAACTGTATCGATACTGTCTTTCACAATTACCACATGAGGGACACCGGTGTTGATACTGGAGATGGAAGGTGAACTGTTTTTAAGTTCAATCGTATAATCTATTTTAAGATCTAACGGGTCTGTCATTTTTACTTTAACACGCTCTCCCACAACTTGGGCGTGAACAATACCGGCTTGGGTTTCAAAGGACATGTCCGGTCCTGCAATACCGGTTAAATATGCGTAACGTGCAACGCACCTGGCGCCGTTTCCGCACATCTCCGCAATACTACCGTCAGAATTATAAAAGCGCCATTTGAAATCCGCAACATCCGTATTTTCCACAAGGATAAAACCGTCAGCGCCCACGGACAGTTTTCTGCGGCATGCTTTGGCGATAAAATTTGGCAAATCGGCATCATCGACACGGTTATTACGGTTGTCAACAATTATAAAATCGTTGCCGCTTCCACTCATCTTGTAGAAATCAATTTTTTTCATAATCCTTGATCCGGATAAACCAAAACCAAAATTTATTCTCTTCTTTCTTCGTTAACCCTTGGGTAAGGGGTTACATGTTTCAATCATCAAGAAACGGCGGCAGCGATTCACCGTCCACTAGATCTTCATAACTCTCGCGCTCCCGGACAACATGAAACCGGTCGTTTTTTACCATTACTTCGGCCGCTCTCAGTCGGGAACAGTAATTGGACGACATGGTAAAGCCATAGGCACCGGCACTCATCACCGCAAAAAGATCACCTCTCTTTACATTGGGAATCTCGCGATCGACTGCCAGAAAATCACCGGTCTCGCAAATCGGGCCCACGACGTCTGCCGTTATTGGCTTATCTTCTGTTCTTACCACCGGCGCTATGGCATGAAACGCGTCATACAGTGTGGGTCGCATCAGATCGTTCATACCGGCATCAGAAATAACAAATTCCTTGACTTTTCCCGACTTTCTGAAAAGGACCCTACTCACCAGTATTCCGGCATTTCCGACAATAACTCTTCCGGGTTCCAGAATCAGGTGAAGATGCGAGCCCTTGAGAGAATCAACAATGGCCTTGGCATATTCTCGGGGATGGGGGGGGGATTCATCACGATAGGTTATTCCAAGACCGCCACCCATATCCATGTATTTGATTTGGATTCCAATTTGCCTGAGTTCATTGATCAAGTTTTTTAAGCTTTCCAGAGCGTCTATAAAAGGCTCTGATTCTGTAATCTGTGATCCGATATGGCAATCGATGCCCACGATCGTGATGTTTTTCAGCCGGCTTGCCGCTTTGTACCCGTCAATGGCGGTCTCTATATCGATTCCGAATTTGTTTTTTTTCAAACCGGTTGAAATATACGGATGAGTTTTTGGATCAACATCAGGGTTTACCCGAATGGCCACAGGCGCTTTTGTTCTTAAAAAACCCGCCCGTTTATCTATAAGTTCAAGTTCTTCAAGAGACTCTACATTGAACATTAAAATACCTACTTCAAGTGCATGGTCGATTTCGTCGGTACGCTTTCCCACTCCGGAATAGACGATTCTATCCGGAGAAAAGCCGGCCTTTAACCCGCGATACAGTTCTCCGCCTGATACAATGTCAAGCCCGCTGCCAAGGCGTTGAAACAGTTTTAAAACAGCAAGATTGGTATTGGACTTTGCAGAAAAGCATACAAGCCTTTCCATCCCCTCAAACGCCTCGTTAAAAATAAGAAAATGGCGCTTTAACGTGGCGTGGCTATATAAATAAAAAGGAGTGCCGACCTTTTCGGCAATCCTGCGGATGGGAATATCTTCACAATACAGTTCATTATTCCGGTAAAAAAAATGATGCATTCATTCACCTTAAACAACCATGATTAAAAATTGAA
This sequence comes from Desulfobacterales bacterium, assembly GCA_050123435.1. Lineage (GTDB taxonomy): Bacteria > Desulfobacterota > Desulfobacteria > Desulfobacterales > UBA11574 > S5133MH16. Next base: position 24,740 of record JASFHC010000001.1, on the reverse strand, counting down.
CGAGGGGGTTCACGATCAGGCGGCCTGGGGGGTCCCTTTTTGCCGCACCCCGAGAAACAAAAGCATAGCAAAATAACCATAACGAATTGTAACATAAGTCTTTTTTTAATTCTCTTTATCATCATTATCAAGTTGGCTCGCTTCGCCCTGCCTGCCATTGCAAGCTCGTCCGCCAGCCAAGTAAGGCGGCCCGGGGCATGAGCGGGCGGGCCGCAATTGGAATGTTGGATTAAACTTTCATCTTAACGGCAAGATCCGTTTCAGCCTTTTTTATGGCAGATCTCACGTTTTTTAACGACGTGCCGCCGAAAGATTTTCTCCGGTATATCATCTGCTCAGTGGTTAAAATATTAAAGATATCCTTTTCGATATGGGAAGAAAAAGATTTCAACTCTTTTAACGTAAGTTCATGAAGCTCCTTTTTTTTGCTCCACGCATAGGCAACGGCTTTCCCCACACAATCATGGGCTTGTCTGAATGCCATACCTTTTGTTACAAGATAATCCGCCATATCGGTTGCATTTAAAAACCCTGAGGATGTGGCACGCTCCATGACTTCTTTGTTTATCTTCAGCTTGGGGAGCATTCTTATATAAATATCTAAACACTCCGATAAGATATCTACCGTGCTGAACAGTGCGGTTTTATCTTCCTGCATGTCCCGGTTATAAGACAACGGCAATGATTTCATAACCGTTAACAGAGAAATTAAGTCTCCGAAAACACGACCGGTTTTCCCTCGTACAAGTTCAGGTACATCCGGATTCTTTTTTTGAGGCATAATACTGCTGCCGGTAGCGAAGGAATCCGGAAGCTCGATGAAACCGAATTCCGATGAAGACCAGAGAATTAACTCTTCTGACATTCGGCTCAAATGAACCATGCAAATACTTGCCGCTGACAGAAATTCGATGATAAAATCCCTGTCTGAGACCGCATCCATACTGTTTGCCGATAATTCCGGAAAGTCAAGGATCCCGGCCACATACTCTCTGTCAATGGGGTATGTTGTTCCGGCAAGGGCGGCACTGCCCAACGGCATCACGTTTATGCGTTTCAAACAGTCACCGAACCTGTGGGCATCTCTTAAAAACATCTCATAATACGCCATGAGATGGTGAGACAAAAGAATGGGTTGGGCTCTTTGCAGATGAGTGTATCCGGGTAAAACTACATCAATATGGCTTTTAGCCAGATCTATGATAACCTTTTGGAGTATCACCAGCCGGTTGGTTGTATTCAAGGTTTCCTCTCTCAAATACATCCTGACATCCAAAACCACCTGATCGTTTCGGCTTCTTGCGGTATGAAGCTTCTGGGCGACTTTTCCCACTTTTTCGACAAGCCTGGCTTCAATATGCATATGGATATCCTCCAGGCTTGGATCAAACTGAAAATCTCCCCGATCTATCTCTCTTTTTATCATGCCAAGACCTTCTATCAAGGATGAAGCCTCCTCTTCGGAAATAATAGACGTTTTGGCAAGCATACGGCAGTGGGCAATACTCCCTTGAATATCATAAGAATAAAGCCTTTTATCTATGTCGATGGATGAAGTAAAGTCTTCAACGATTCTATCTGTCTTTTCTGAAAACCTGCCATCCCAGAGCTTTTTCGCCATATAATCCTCAGCTGTTTTTTTTCATCATTTTCTGAATACGCAATCGTAACGCATTTAGACGTATAAAGCCTTCGGCATCTTTCTGACTGTATACACTGTCATCTTCAAATGTTGCAAAATCCTCACTGTAAATCGATTCATCGGACTTACGTCCCAGAACATGGCAGTTCCCCTTGTAAAGCTCCAATCGGACAACCCCGGAGACATTGGTCTGGGTTCTATCCATCATATCCTGCAGGAGCTTCATCTCGGGCGAAAACCAGAACCCGTAATACACGAGCTCGGAATATTTCGGAATTAGGGAATCCCTCAGGTGCATGACTTCCCTGTCCATTGTAATGGATTCGATGGCCATATGTGCGGCCCTCAACACCGTGCCGCCCGGGGTTTCATAAACACCGCGGGATTTCATGCCGACAAAACGGTTCTCCACAATATCGACCCTGCCGATTCCGTTACGACCCCCCAGCCGGTTCAGCTCTTTTAGAAGTTGAGCCGGAGACATAGGCGTGTCGTTTATAGCCACAGGATCACCCTGTTTAAAGGTTATTTCGACAATCTCAGGCGTGTCCGGGGCGTCCTGGGGGGATACCGTCATACGAAACATGTCGCGGGGCGGCGCTTGCCAGGGATCCTCAAGCAAGCCTCCTTCAAAGCTGATGTGAAGGAGGTTTCCGTCGGTACTGTATGGTTTTTCAGGGGTGGTCGGCACTTGGATACCATGCTGTTCGGCATAGGCCATCAAGGCGCTTCGCGATTTCAGATTCCACTCGCGCCAGGGAGCAATAATCCGTATATTCGGATTTATTGCAAAATAGCTGAGTTCAAACCTCACCTGGTCGTTTCCCTTTCCGGTGGCGCCATGGCTCACCGCATCCGCCCCTTCAATCCGGGCAATCTCCATCTGCCGTTTTGCAATCAAAGGTCTGGCAAGCGAGGTGCCCAGAAGATACTGCCCTTCATAAATCGCATTTGCCCGAAACGCAGGGAAAACATAATCTTTTACAAAAGTTTCCTTTAAATCATCGATGTAAACCTTGGCTGCACCCGTTTTTAAAGCGTTTTCTTCCACTTGATCCAGCTCATCCCCCTGACCCATATCTGCAGCAAATGCAACGACCGCACAACGGTAAGTTTGGATCAGCCATTTTAAGATTACGGATGTATCCAGACCCCCGGAATACGCCAGAACCACTTTGTTAACGGTATCAGACACGAGTTAATCCTCCTTCATCAATACTTCCAGGATTGCCTTATGCATGTGGAGTTTGTTTTCAGATTGATCCCAGACAACCGAACTGGGGCCTTCCAGCACATTTTCGGTGATCTCTTCCTCCCTGTGCGCCGGCAAGCAATGCATGACTATAACATCTTTGGTCGCATGTTTTAACAGCCCTTTATTTACCTGAAACGCCTCAAACACTCGCTTCCTTTTGACCTGTTCACTCTCCTGGCCCATGCTGGCCCAGACATCGGTATAGACGACATCGGCATTTTTTACCGCTTCAACAGGATTCGAAGTTACGCTTATTTTTCCAACCCCTGTTTCAAGAGCCCTTTTCATAACCTCCTTACGAGGGAAATATCCTTCCGGGCATGCCAAAACAAGATTCAAGTCCAAAACAGCCGCAGCATTTATCCATGAATGGGCCACATTATTCCCGTCTCCAACCCAGGTGATCCGGATATCTTTAACCCCCCCTTTAGTCTCTATAATCGTCATAATATCACTTAACACCTGACACGGATGAAATAGATCGGTCAGGGCATTAATCACCGGGATATCGGTAAATTCGGCAAATTCTTCCAACCAATCCTGTGAATAGGTCCGAATCGCCAAACCGTCCAGGTATTTTGAAAGAACTCTGGCAGTGTCTCGAACCGGTTCATTTCGTGCAATCTGGGTATCCTTGGCGCTTATGAAAATCGGTGTTCCGCCCAACTGAACCATCGCCGATTCAAAGGAAATGCGGGTGCGGGTAGACGGTTTGTCGAAAATAAGACCCAGGGTTTTAGCAGCAAGAGGTTTGTCTGCAATTCCTTTTTTATATCTTTTTTTTAATTCCGCCGCCCGTTCAAACAGGACTTCAAAATCCTCTCTGTTAAGATCTATAAGTGTCAAAATGTCTTTTTTCAATTGTACCTCACCTATTGATTGACGATTTTCCATTGAAGATTGAATATTAAAAAATCTTCAAATTATATTACTGAAAAGGCAGAGCGAACCCCGGTTAAATAAAAGCAAACATATTGATTTAACCGGGCAGAGAAATATCACAAATCTTCAATCGTCAATTTTAAATTTTCAATCTAATAACTCATCCAGACATGCCACAAGAGCGTCTATCTCTTTTTTTTCAATGATAAGCGGAGGAATAAACCGTAGAATATTCCCCTGGATGCAGTTTATCAGAAACCCTTTTTCCATGCACGAAGCAACAATCTGATCCCCCTCCATGCCCAACTTCATTCCCAGAAGCAAACCCATACCGCGAACATCCTCAATCACTTCATGCCGCTCTTTCAACCATGAAAGCCTTTCTTTAAAATATCCCCCTATATTTTTGCAATGATCGATTATATTTTCTTCTGAAAGCACGCGGACAACTTCAAGTGACGCGGCGGTCACAACCGGGGTGCCGCCAAATGTCGAAGCATGTGACCCCGGCCCGAATGCATCGGCGATTTCTTCTCTGGCCAGCATGGCCCCTATGGGCAATCCATTGGCCAGAGCTTTGGCAAGGGTCATTATATCCGGCGTTATACCGAAATGCTCGTAGGCAAAAAGTCTGCCGGTACGTCCCATCCCTGTCTGAATTTCATCAAAAATTAAAAGAATGCCGGTTTCGTCACACGTCTGCCTTACGGCCTTAAGGTAATCGGGATCGGGACAGCGAATTCCGCCTTCACCCTGGATCGGTTCTACTAAAACAGCGCATGTGGATGGGCTGATGGCACTGTGCAAGGCGCGAATGTCATTAAACGGCACACAGTCAAAGCCTTCGAGCACGGGTTCGAATCCTTGTTTTATCTTATCCTGTCCGGTTGCGGAAAGAGTGGCCATAGTCCGTCCATGAAAAGAATGTTCCATGGAGATGATTCTGTATCTCCCGCTTTCCCCTTTTTCCTTGAAATATTTTCTGGCCAGTTTAATGGCGGCCTCATTTGCTTCAGCACCGCTGTTACAGAAAAATACCCGGTCGGCGAAGCTGTTTTCCGTAAGCCGGGATGCCAAATCTGCCTGGGGGATTGTATAATAAAGGTTAGACACATGAAAAAGGGTGTCCGCCTGCATGGAAAGCGCTTTTGAAACTCCCGGATGTGAATGGCCGAGATTGCATACGGCAATTCCGGCAACAAAATCGGTATATTTTTTACCCTGTGTATCCCAGAGCGTACATCCTTTACCTTTTGCTATGACAATGGGAAATCTTTTATAGGTTTTTGCGATAACCTGATCTGCTCTTTTAATTATCTCTTGAGTCATTGCGAACCCTTTCCGTCAATCATATGGTTACTTCCGTTCCGATCCCTTTATCGGTAAAAAGCTCAAGTAATAAGGCATGGCGCTTGTTGCCATTTATAATGTGAACCTTTCCGACTCCGTTTTTCAGCGCCTCTAAAGCGCATTCGATTTTAGGGATCATCCCTCCGAAAATGGTTTTTTCTTCCACCATCTGACTGATGTTCTCTGCGCTGATTGAAGAAATTAGGGACCCTGAAGCATCGAGAACGCCATCTACATCGGTTAGCAAGATCAATCGGGCTGCTGAAAGGGCTATGGCAATACTGCTTGCAACCAGATCTGCATTTATGTTGTATGTTTCACCGGATTCCCCGGCCCCGACCGGTGCGATAATAGGAATAAAATCCCGTTGGGTCAGCGTATTGATGATACCCGGGTTAATATGGGTCACTTCACCCACCAGGCCCGGATCGATGATCTCCGGCGGCTTATCTTTATCCTCCTGATGAACGATATGAAGTTTTCTGGCACGAATAAGCCCTCCGTCCTTGCCGCTCAACCCCACAGCTTTACCCCCCTGCTGATTGATCTGGGCAACAATCCCCTTGTTGACTTTGCCTCCCAAAACCATCTCCACAACGTCCATAGTCGCCTCATCCGTAAGACGCATTCCTTTTACAAACCTGGCGTCCATCCCCATACGCTCAAGGACCGAGTTGATCTGCGGGCCGCCGCCGTGAACAACCACCGGATTCAGTCCAGTAAATTTCATTAAAGTAATATCCCTGGCAAAATCCTCCTTCAACTGCTTGTCGACCATTGCATGGCCCCCATACTTTATCACCAGGGTCATCCCATAGAAACGGCGAATATACGGCAGTGCCTCAATCAATATGTCGGCAACATTCGAGTTCATATCCGTTATTTTCTCTCCCTTTATTTACAAAATATACCGGCTAAGATCCTCGTCATCTTTAATGTCCTTTAACTTGTCTTCCACATATTTTTTATCGATGACTATCTTCTTTTCCCGCATATCCGGTGCCTCAAAAAGGATATCTTCCAGCATGCACTCCATGAGGGTATAGAGCCTCCGGGCACCGATGTTCTCGGTCATGTTGTTCACCTCTTCGGCAATCCTGGCTATTTCTTCTATAGCGTCATCCCTAAAAATAACATCAATACCTTCGGTCTTTAACAGAGACAGATATTGAAGGATTAATGCATTTTTGGGTTCTGTGAGTATCCTTACAAACTCCTTCTGACCCAAAGCGTCCAGTTCCACCCTTATGGGAAACCGGCCCTGGAGCTCCGGAATTAAATCCGAAGGTTTGATGGTATGAAAAGCCCCGGCAGCAATGAAAAGAATATTGTCTGTCTTAACCGGACCGTATTTTGTTGTAACCGTGCTCCCCTCTATGATGGGTAAAAGATCCCTCTGGACCCCTTCCCTGGACACATCGGGACCGTGAGTGCCGTCTTTTCCGGCAATTTTATCAATTTCATCGAGAAAAATGATTCCCGACTGCTCGACTTTTACAATGGCTTCTTTTACCACCTTGTCCATATCTACCAGGTTCTGAGCCTCTTCAGCCGCCAGCATCTCCATGGCTTCGGGTACTTTGACCTTGCGACGCTTTGTACTTTTGGGAAGGAAACCGCCGATCATATCTTTAAAATTAATCCCCATCTCTTCCATGCCCACGTTGGAGAAAATCTCAACCATAGGCATGGTTCGGTCTGACACGTCAAGATCAACGTATCGATTTTCCAACTTCCCCTGGCGAAGCATTTTCCTGAGCTTTTCCCTTGTGGGGGAAAATTCATCGCTTCTGGATGGTACCAGTTCAAACTGTGTCTCCTTTGAATCTTCACGCTTCTGTTTGGGCTGCACTCCTCCTTTTGGAAGCAAAAGATCGAGCATCCTCTCTTCGGCAATCTGCCATCCTCTTTCTTTTACAGCCTCCTGTTCCTTTGATTTAAGTGCATTGACCGTTAGTTCGAGAAGGTCTCTTACCATAGATTCAACATCCCGTCCCACATATCCTACTTCCGTGAACTTTGAAGCCTCAACCTTAGTAAATGGAGAATCGGTTAAATTCGAGAGCCTTCTGGCGATCTCTGTCTTTCCTACGCCGGTAGGGCCGATAAGGATAATATTCTTGGGAACAATTTCGTCGCGAAGGTCTTCCGGTACCTGCTGCCGTCGCCAACGATTCCTTAAAGCAATGGCAACAGAACGTTTCGCCCGGTGCTGTCCAATGATATATTTGTCAAGTTCATAAACAATTTCGTTTGGTTTTAGACTGCTCATTTTTTGTTTACTACCTGCTTATGTTTACAACTCTTCAATCGTAATTGTGTCATTTGTAAATACGCACAGGGTCGCGACAATATTCATTGCCTCTTTAACAATATCAACCGCATCCATATCCGTATTTTTTATCATGGCTTTTGCCGCCGCATGGGCTCCGATGCCTCCGGAACCTATACCCATAAGGCCCTCGTCCGGTTCAATCACATCACCGTTTCCTGAGATAACAAACATGTTTTTATCGTCCACCGCGATCATGATGGCTTCCAGACGCCTCAAATATTTGTCCGTTCGCCAGTCCCGTGCCAGTTCAACGGCACTGCGAGTCAGGTTGCCGTTATACCGCTCGAGCTTTTTTTCCAGCCGTTCGGAAAGGTTTAAGGCATCGGCAGTGGCGCCGGCAAATCCCACGATTATCCTGTCATTGTAAATTCTTCTGACTTTTTTTGCTTGATGCTTTATAACCGTATTATTCAATGTAACCTGACCGTCACCGGCTACGGCCACTTTACCCTTATGCCTGACGGCAAGAATTGTTGTTCCATGGAATTTCATCATTTTAATTTTGGTCTCATATTATCGTCTCGGGTGCGCTTTATCATAGGTTTCCATCAATCTATCGATACTTACATGAGTATATTTCTGAGTGGTAGAAAGGCTTTTATGGCCCAACAGCTCTTGCACCACCCTCAAATCCGCCCCTGCATCGAGCAGGTGGGTTGCAAATGAATGGCGCATGGAATGAGGTGAAACCGGTATTAACAACCCACATTCTTTTGCTGTCTTCTCCAGAATACGTGCAATGGAACGAGGGGTAAGGCGACCCTTGTTCTTGTTTAAAAAAAGCGGCGTATTTTCGTCAGTACGTATGCCGGCTTCACTTTGCAACCTTTTTCTGTAATCGGAAATAGCAGTTAACGCCTTTCTGCCTACAGGCACAATCCGTTCCTTGTTCCCTTTTCCAACCACCCGGATCACTTGCTTTGTAAAATCAACATCGAACATATTCATACCGACAAGCTCCGAAACCCGTATGCCGCTCGAATAAAGGGTTTCGAAAATTGCACGGCTCCTTAAGCCAAAAAGCGTATTCGTCTTTATGGAATCGAGCAACCTGAACATGTCATCCACAGGGAGGTAGACCGGAATTGTTTTTTGCTGTTTCGGCGTCAAAATCGAATCAAGGGGGTTATCCAGAATAATGCCGCGTTTGACGAGGTATCTGAAAAAAGAACGGATGGCTGAAAGCTTCCGGGCAATGGTAACCCTTTTGTTCTTTTTGTGTAGAAATCCCAGATACCCCCTTATCAGCAACCCATCCACCTGATCCGCAGTAAAATTATCTATAGCATTTTGGTCCTTCTTCCCTGAAAAGCGTTCTTTATGAATGAATGATACAAACTCTTTGAGGTCGTGAGAATAAGCACGGCAAGTATTTTCAGAATATCCCTTTTCAGAGAAAAGGGACTCGATGAACAAACTTATCTGATTCTTCAAAGAAAGTGAAATCATCAAAATCAAGCGGCTCTACGGGTCTTTTTTTTCAGTTTAGTAAGGCGCCGTCTGTATATTTTTGCCATTTTATTGTCATTATTGCTAAGAGCGGCTTCTCGCTCCGCCTTCATCGTTTTAATTCTTTTCTTAATTTCGCGAACTGAGGAATCACTTTTTTTCGGCAAATCTTCGACTATCCCTCTTGCCTTTTTTATTGCGCTGATGAGTTCGGCCTTGTTCATTCCATAAACGCCAGTTATATCAGGTAGCTGTTTGCCAACCTCTCTCAATTCTTTGGCCGTCATTTTCTCCAGCGGTTTTTCCTTGGTTTCTTTCTTCTTCTCACCCATGTTCTAAAAATCTCCTCTTTGATTATCATCTTAGCTTTATAAAACAATTAGGCCAACAAAGCATTCAGTAAAAATAAATCTTCATAAAGGGCCAAATTAATGCTTTTTCCCTTTGTTTTAAAAGCACAAGCGGAGGCTGCAAAACCCCCGCGAAAAACATAACTCGTTAACAATTTTTACATATTATGTCAATAAATAGATGACCTTTATTCCCCAACCCCTTTTTTTTCTTTATCCAGTATCGCAAGAAACGGCTTAAAAAGTTCCAGGGGAAACGGAAAGATCGTGGTAGTATTCTGCTCGGCAGATATCTCACGCATGGTCTGGAGATATCTGAGCTGCAATGCCATGGGATGATCACGAATAATCTCAGAAGCCTCGGCCAGCCTGCTTGCCGCCTGGAATTCACCATCGGCATTGATGACCTTGGCACGACGTTCCCTCTCGGCCTCAGCCTGCTTGGCCATGGACCGCTGCATCTCCTGGGGCAAATCGATATGTTTGAGCTCCACTGTTGTTACCTTTATTCCCCACGGATCCGTGTGCATATCTAATATTTCCTGAAGCTGAGAATTAATTTTTTCCCGTGCGGACAACAGCTCATCGAGTTCCGCTTGACCGCAGACGCTTCGCAACGTTGTCTGCGCCAGCTGTGACATTGCATAACTGTACTCTTCTACCTCGATAACCGCTTTTATGGGTTCAATGACCCTGAAATATATAACGGCATTTACCTTTACGGAAACATTGTCCCTGGTAATAACGTCTTGGGGATCAACATCCATGGCCACAAGACGCATACTTACCTTTACCATTTTATCAACGATCGGAATAAGTATGATCAGCCCGGGCCCTTTTGCCTTTATCACCCTGCCGAGCCTGAATATAACTCCTCGTTCATACTCGTTTAAAACACGTATGGCTGCTGATAGAAAAAAAACAGCCAGGACAAGTATAGCGATTAGTGTATACATTATATGCTCCTTTCAACCGGTTCCACTTCAAGGACAAGATTGACAATTTTTATAACCCTGACCTTGGTGCCGGTTTGGATTGGATCTTTTGAGGTTGCTTTCCACAGTTCTCCGTGTACGAACACCTTGCCCTCAGGCATGAGAGATTCTCTGACCACTCCGATTTCCCCGACCAGACCCCGTGCACCGGTTCTCGGCTTAGACAGATGTGATTTAAAGACAAGACCTGAAACAACGACAAAAAAGCCTGAAACCAGAACAAGGGTAGGTATGAGCACTTCCCATGACAGTCTCATACCGGTGCCGCTGTTTTCAAATAACATGATAGAGCCAAGCAAAAGCGAAGTAATGCCCGCTATACTCAAAAGCCCGTAACTTGCAATCTTCATCTCCATAATGAAAAAAATAAGGGCGAGAACGATAAGGAGAAATCCTGCATAGTTAACCGGTATGGTCTGAAATGCAAAGAAAGCCAGGATAATGGAAATCCCGCCGACGACCCCGGGAAGCACCGCACCGGGGTGTGACAGTTCAAAGTAAAGACCGGCGAGGCCGATCATCATAAGGATATAGGCAATATTCGGATTACTGATGGTCTTTAAAATTTTAGTCCTTAAATCCTCTTTCAGTACCGTCTTTTTGACATTGTCGAGTTTTAAAACCCCTTTGTCTTGAATCTTTCGGCCGTTGATCTGACGGATCAAATCATCGATGTCTTTTGCCACAATATCGATGACATCCGCCTTGAGCGCCTCGGTTTCCGTCACGGAAACACTTTTTCGAACGGCCTTTTCAACCCAGTCGGCGTTTCTTCCTCTTTTTTTTGCGATACTCCTTGCATGGGCAACCATGTCATTTATCACCTTTTCGGACATAGGGCCGCTGATTTCCTTGCCACCTGCCCCCACCGGATGCGCCGCACCGATGTTTGTTCCCGGCGCCATGGCTGCAATGTCCGCCGCCATAGTGATCATTACGCCTGCGGAAGCGGCCCTAGCTCCGCTCGGGGCCACATAAATCACAACCGGGACCTTGCTTGCAAAAATTGCCATTACCATCTCACGCATGGATTCGGCAAGACCTCCCGGGGTGTCAAGCTCAATGATAATGCATGATGCGTTTTCTTCCGATGCGATGGTAATCCCTTTTTTTAAAAAACCGGCCGCCGCCGGACTGATGGGGCCCGACATTCGGATAATATAGACCTCATTTTCCGCTGTGAACCCTTTTCCGGGACAGCAGAATGAAATCAATAACAAGGCCGATATCAGAAAAATTTTATTTTTCATTTTTTTTATTCGAGGTTACCTAAACCGGACAACCCAGAACCAAATAAAATATTTTAATAATTTAATTTCGTGCTATATTTAAGGAATAGATAATGGATACTCGATGCTGGATAAAATTAAGTATCCAATGCCTTCATCAATTTTTTCATATCTTCCCAGACATCACGTTTTTTACCGGGGTTGCGAAGCAGGTAAGCTGGGTGATATGTAGGCAACACTCGTATCCCGTTATAATCATGAAAACGCCCTTTGAGTTTTGAAATAGGCATTGTTGTCTCTATCAGTGCCTGTGTGGCAAACGTCCCCAATGTACATATAACATCCGGCTTTATGGCCGTAAGCTGACGCTTTAAAAATGGCAAACATGCCTCTATCTCGTCCGGAAGAGGATTTCTGTTGCCCGGAGGGCGACACTTTATGATATTACATATATACACCTGATCCCGGGTATACTTTATGGCCTCTATTATCTTTGTCAGAAGACGGCCGGCAGCTCCGATAAACGGTTCTCCTTTTTGGTCCTCATCATATCCCGGCCCTTCGCCCACAAATACCAGTCTTGCATGAGGATTCCCCGCGCCAAAGACAATATGTTTTCGGCTTTCTGAAAGACGACAGCGGCGACATTCACCCAGATCGATTTGGATCGCCTCCAGGGTTTCCGGTGAATGTGCCCGTTCGTGTCCCCAAGATTCCATTATGTTAAGACTTTCATTTGAACAATCAAAACCACGGCAACCGGTTCGGGATAGGAATCGGAAGGTTTCGCAGAGTTCTTCTATGGCCGTATCAAAATCGCTTTTATAAGACATTTGTATCGGCAGATTTTTATTTGTGGATATCTGTCCTTATTATTCGATCCAGAAGAATATGGGCAACCTCATCTTTTTGCATTTCAGGAATGGCCTCTTTTGTGCCGTCTCTATAAAACAGGGTCACCGTATTGGTGTCAATTTCAAAACCCGAAGCGGAACGCCCCACGAGATTTCCCACAATAATATCAAGATTTTTTTCAACCAGTTTTTTTTCGGCATACGCTTCAAGGTTTTCCGTTTCCGCAGCAAACCCCACAAGGATGCGGTCTTTTTTTCTCCTCCCTATCTCTTTCAAAATATCTTGGGTTTTTTCCAGCGATAAAGCCAACTCATCCTTTTCCTTCTTGATTTTCTGTCCGGACTGCTCCTTTGGTCGGTAATCAGCAACCGCTGCCGCCTTAATGATTATTTCTGAATCTTCCATGTGCTCAAACACGGCAAGAGCCATGTCCCGAGCCGTATCAACCCTGACCACCGTCACGTTATTTGGATCAGGAAGATTTGTGGGGCCGGTTATCAAAACCACATCGCCCCCCCTTTGTTCTGCAGCCCTCGCGACCGCAAATCCCATCTTGCCGGAAGATGGATTGCTGATGAACCGAACCGGATCGATAAATTCGCGAGTCGGGCCGGCGGTTACCAGTATCCGTCTACCGTTCATGTCTTTGGGAGAAAGATAGAAAAACAGCCTGTCAAGTATATCTTCGGGGTCAGGAAGGCGGCCGGGTCCGGTAGCGCCGCAAGCAAGTTCCCCTGAATCCGGTTCTATGACAAAATGCCCATCGGATTTGAGTCTTTCAAGATTCCTCCTGACCGCTTTTGCTTCAAACATATTCGTGTTCATGGCGGGGCAAATGATCACCGGACAGGTTACCGCCAGAATAAAAGTGCTCAGCGCATCATCGGCAATACCATGGGCGATCTTCCCGATAATATTTGCGGTTGCAGGCGCAATAATCACCGCATCTGCTTGATTCGCCCAATCAATGTGTCTGATGGAAGCATCATCAACCGTTTCAAAGAGACCGGTACATACCGGTTGACGCGATAAGGCCCAAAAAGTTAGCGGCCTCACAAACTCTGAGGCGTTCTTCGTCATAATGACCCTGACGTTCGCCTCCTTCTTGATAAGGAGCCGTAACAGCTCGACGCTCTTGTATGCGGCAATCCCTCCGGATACCCCCAGTACGATGTTTTTTTTATTGATAATAGGTTTCATCTTTGATCACCGATATAATTTTTAAGTTTCTCAAGCTGTCGGATGCGGTTATACTTTAGCAAAAGATCGACCCATTCGGTAAGCAGAGCCAAAAGATTCTCTCGATTTTTATCAAAGCCCTTGCTCTTAATTTCAGAAAGTGCATCAACAAGATCCCGGCAACCCGGGTCTTTTTTCAATAGGTAAGTATAGATTTCCGCCGCTTTACCTAAATTGCCCTGCCCGGCATAGACTTTTGCCATTGTCCGGGTATAGAATACGTCGTCTTCCATCATTTCTTTACCTTGATCACAACTTCGTCTTTACGAATTACGCCAAGTTCCTTCCGAGCCAGGTTCTCCACATATTCGGGATCAGTTTTTAATCTTTCTATTTCACGACACAGGAAAAGGTTTTGCTGGATCAGTTCAGCATTTTTTTTTAACAGATCGTCTCTTTCCACTTTCAGCCGGTTTAAATCGGCAAGACCATTCTCACCGAATAAAATAAACATCATCATCATCAACGACACCACTATTGCAACAGCAAGCAGAACGTTTTTCTTTGAAATCATTTTTTATCTTTCCTCTTTCCGGTCAATGCCAAAACACTCTTTAGTTCCGAGCTCTTAAGCAATAAGGAAAAAGAACCATAGAGGACAAGACCGGTCACAATACTTCCCATGAGGCCTAAGAACAGACCGGATGATGTCCCGTCTTCAGAGGGAATAATCAATAACGCAGTGGCCCACACGACAGCCCCCATAATCCCCGAACAAATCATTGTTTTACAAGCGGACTCGGTAATACTCTTTAAACCCAGCGCACCGAGTTTTGTCCTCAAGGCCCAAACAAGAAGTATTAGGTTCAACATTGATGCAAGGGACGTTGAGAGCGCAAGCCCACCGTGTCCCATGGGTCCCATAAGAATGACTCCGAGTACGATATTGGAGCAAACCGATACGATAGCCATTCGTACCGGCGTTTTTGTATCCTGTAATGCATAAAACGTGGAAACAACAATCCTTACCGCCGAAAACGCCCAGAGACCTATACTATAATACAAAAGCGCATATGCAGTCAAACGCGTGGTTTCCGAATCAAACGCTCCCCTTTTAAACAATAATGCGACAATAGGCTCCCTTAAAACGATCAGGCCGACCATTGAAGGGATGGTAATAAAAAAAACCATTTTCATTGCGTATGAAAATGTATTTCTGAGTGCCCGTAAATCGTTTTCCGCCGATTGTCTGGAAAGAGTCGGCAAAACCGCGGTGGCCGTGGCTATCGCAAATATTCCCAGCGGAAACTGTACCAGACGGTCCGCATAATAAAGATACGAAATACTCCCCTGGGCCAGTAGCGATGCAAGCAGAGTCCCCACCAGAATGTTAATCTGATAAACAGCGGCGCCGAATATGGTCGGGACCATGAGCAGGCCGACCTTTTTTAGACCGGGGTGATACATATTTGCTTTTTGCCAGAAAAAAACCCCCTTTTTTATAAGAAACGGTACCTGGAGAGCAAGTTGCAAAAACCCTCCGATCAGCACCCCGATGGCAATACCGGTCACCGGATCCGCCATGTGAGGTGCAATTAAAAATACCGACCCGATTATGGAAATATTCAATAAAACCGGTGCCAAAGCCGGTGCGGCGAAATGACCGAGAGCGTTAAGTATTCCCATGCAAAGCGCAACGAGCCCGATGAAAAAGATATACGGAAACATGATACGCGTTAAGAAGACCGTAAGTGAATATTTTTCTGGTGATGTGACAAACCCGGGCGCAATAATCTGGACGATAAACGGAGACAGCAAAATGCCTGCAACTGTGACGGCAACAAGCAACACGGAAAGGAGCCTTATGGCGGACTTTGCCATTTCAAAGGCATCCTTTTTCCCCCGCTGTGCAAGGTATTCGGTAAAAACGGGAATAAATGAAACACTTAAAGAGCCTTCGGCAAAAAGCCTTCTTAAAAGGTTGGGAATTCTGAAGGCAACAAAAAAAGCATCCGAAACCAGCCCAGCACCAAAAAACCAGGCAATTACAACATCTCTGATGAAACCGAAAACACGACTCAATAATGTTGCTGACCCAACAACACCCGCAGCTTTTGTCATCCGGTGGTTTTCAGTGGTTAGCAGATCTGCTGATAGGCTCATTGGCAATTTAACCTATTGGAATTTTAACAACTTATCGAACATGCCGATTTTTTAATAAAAACCTGTTTATGTCATCGGAATGGAATACTTGAATACTTTAATGCCGGAATATTGGGGCCAAGCCTCTAAGTTCGAATTCCTGAGGCAGCGTCCATCCATAAATGGTCTTTTTGACCAATCTCTGCGTCATGCTCAAAAAATAATTCTCAGAATATCAACTATACGCCTGCCTGCCCCGTAGGTCCGGCAGATCGTACCGGGGTGGTTATTTTTTTCGCATGCCTTGATCTTGAACAAAAATCTTCATTTATGGGTGGACACGAGTTAAATTAAGGCTTGACATATCTTAAATGAGTTTGTATCTGATATGTTTCTATTTTTAATATTAGATTAAAAGGAGCTTACAAAATTGGCAAATCATAAATCTGCAATCAAACGTGCACGCCAGAATGAAAAAAGGCGCATGCGAAACAAATCTACGAAAACAAGGATAAAAAACATCGTCAAGAGCGTACGATTCGCCGCTAGCGAAAAATCCAAAGAAGCAGCGCTGGCTGAACTCAATAGTGCAAAATCCATAATCGATAATGCGGCAAAAAAGGGTGTGATCCACAGGAAAACCGCATCTCGAAAAATTTCCCGCCTCTCAAGACTTGTAAATACCATCTCAGCCTAACCCGGATTTCTCGCGGGTCACGGCACGAACGAACCGTCACTGAAAAATAAAAGCGGATTTTAATATATCTGTGAGATGGATTCTTTTAAAAATCGGCGGTTAACTCATTGAAAATAGTTTCCGCAAGCCTTTTGGAAAGCGTTTTTATCGCTTCCCGTTTTTTACGTTCTGTAGACTGTTTTTGGGACCTAACCGTATAGGCCTCGTCTTCGGAAACGGATTTCGAAGACCATATTACCCTGCCGGACCGACCTGTTAATTTTAAATCGACTTTAACTTCAACCCGTCTTTCACTGGAGGTATACTCCCCTGTGTGCGAGATCGTTCTTTCACTTATGGATCGAATAACACCGGTAAGAATTGCATCGGCCTTATCACTTCCGGTAACTACCACCTGCTCATGCCGGGTGAATTCATATATGAGATCATTGGTAATTATGGTCTCCACCCCGGTTTCTGCGGTGCGGTTTTTAAACATCTCGATACTAACCGATGTTATACCGGATGGAAGACTTCCTCCGCCGCTAAATTGGTAGCCGCAAGCTGAAAAGAGCAGCCCCGATATAATGATCGCCCAGGTAAATTTCTTTTTAACAAACAACGATCCTTCTCCTGTTCATTTCATTAACTTTTGCTCATTTGAATTATACTACGATATTCACAAGTTTATTCTTGACCACAATAATTTTCTTAATGGTTTTATTATGTATAAATTTTTGAACACGCTCGTCCGAAAGGGCAAGTTCTTTGATGGTATTTTCGTCTGCATTCACATCAACATGGAACCTGCTTCTTAGTTTCCCATTTACCTGAATAACGATCAAAAGCTCATCCTGTACCAAAGCGCCTTCCCTGTGGGACGGCCATGACGCCGATAAAACGCTGGACTCAAATCCCAATGTCTGCCAAAGCTCCTCGGCAAAATGTGGAACAATCGGGGATAAAAGAAGCGTAACGGTTTCCATAGAAAATCGCATAACCCCGGCTCCTTGAATGTCACTCTCTACAGGGTCAATTCCGTACATGGTATTCACAAGCTCCATGATGGCACTGATTGCCGTATTAAAATGGAACCGATCTTCTATATCTTTTGTAACTTTATAGATCGTCTCATGGGTTTTTTTGAACATTTCTCGGGTTCTGCCCTCCAGAAGATCGGGGCTCCCGTCAAAAGGCGTTGCATCCTTGATCAAATCGATCCACTTCCAAGCAAGGCGCCAGACACGATTAAGAAAGCGATACCCCCCTTCCACACCCTGATCGCTCCATTCAAGATCCCTTTCCGGCGGAGCTGCAAAAAGACAAAAAAGTCTTGTCGTGTCCGCACCGTATTTTTCAAGAAGAATGTTCGGATCGACAACGTTCTTTTTCGACTTGGACATTTTTTCAACCCGGCCAAGGGTAACCGTCTTACCACATTTTTTACAATGCCGGTCTGTATCACTGTTCTCCACCTCTTCGGGAAGAAGAAAACCGTGTTCCGGACAGGATACCGTTTCTTTACAGACCATCCCTTGCGTCAAAAGCCGGGTAAAAGGTTCCTTATATTTTACCAGTCCAAAGTCGTTTAACACACGCGTATAATACCTTGAATAGAGCAGATGTAAAATAGCATGCTCAACGCCGCCGATATATTGATCCACAGGCATCCAGTAATCCACGGCTGTTTTGTCAAACATGCCCGTGTTACAATTCGGGCTGCAGTATCTTTCATAATACCATGAAGATTCCACGAAGGTGTCCATTGTGTCGGTCTCTCTTCTGGCGTCAGGGCTGCCGCAAACCGGACAGGTTGCCCTTGCAAAATAATCGAGAGTCCCAAGCGGCGACTTTCCGCCTTCCAAAAGATCGGCATCCTCCGGGAGCAGAATGGGAAGATCTTGCTCCGGAACGGGAACAATACCGCACGTTTTGCAATGAATTACTGGAATCGGCGCACCCCAGTATCGCTGCCTTGAAATACCCCAGTCCCTCAACCTGAAACTTGTGGTCTTTTTTCCCATTCCTTCCTGCTCCAGAAAAGAAGCGATTTCATCAAGAGCCGTGATGTTTTCCATTCCGTCAAACCGACCGGAATTGACCATTACCCCTTCACCGATGAATGCTTCGGTCATGGTATCGGAATCCAGATCTTCATCATGCGGTTTTACGACCACCACGATATCCAGGTTGTACTTTCGAGCAAAATCAAAATCACGCTGGTCATGAGCCGGAACGGACATAACTGCTCCCGTACCATACTCCATAAGCGCAAAGTTTGCTGTATAAATCGGCATGCGCAAGCCGCTCAGGGGATTGATGCAATAGGCGCCGGTAAATACACCCTCTTTCTCATGACTCTCCACTGCCCTGCTGGATCGGTCCTGCAAGGATATACGTTCGACAAATTCGCGAACTTTGTCTTCCTGAACCGTCTCTTTGGACAAACGGAACACCAGGGGGTGCTCCGGAGCAAGACACATGAAAGTTGCCCCATAAACCGTATCCTGCCGGGTAGTAAAAACCGGTATCTGCTCATCTGTATTCTCTATGGGAAACCGAATTTCCGCGCCCACACTCTTTCCAATCCAGTTCTTCTGCATGGTGATAACCTTTTCAGGCCATCCGGGAAGCTTGTCGCAATATGCCAGCAAATCTTCCGCGTAATCTGTAATACGAAAAAACCATTGCCAGAGTTTTTTCTGCCGAACCGTCTTACCACAGCGCCAGCACATACCGGCCTCCACTTGTTCGTTGGCCAGAACCGTCTGGCAGTGTTCACACCAGTTCAAAAAAGATTCCTTGCGATAGACCATTCCCTTTTCGTACATTTTTAAAAAAAGCCACTGTTCCCACCGGTAATATTCAGGTGTGCAAGTGGCAATTTCCCTGTCCCAATCGTAGGAAAAACCGATTCTTTTCAGCTGAGATCGCATGGTATCAATGTTTTCATAGGTCCATTTGGCGGGATGGCTGTTGTTCGCAATTGCAGCATTTTCCGCCGGCATACCGAACGCGTCCCATCCCATGGGATGAAGAACATTGAATCCCTGCATTCTTTTATACCTAGCAACCACATCCCCGATGGTATAGTTCCTCACATGTCCCATATGTATATTACCGGAGGGATAGGGAAACATTTCGAGGAGATAATATTTTTCCTTGCCGCGGTCCTCTTTGACCTTAAAAAGCTTCGATGTTTCCCAGAAATTTTGCCACTTGGATTCTATGGTTTTAGGATCGTATCTTTCCTCCATTGTATCTACTCTGCCTCGTTTGTATGATTTAGGCGCTTGTTAAAGCAATATCGACGGCATATTGTCGATGTTGAAACATCCAATGATCAAGTAGAAAATACTTGAAAATTGGATATTGAGAATTCAACATTGGACAGTTACTTTTTCAAAGCCTTTGCTTGGAAAATGCATAATTTTTTATTTCAACAGATTTATTTCACATGCCACAACGCGATATAAATAGCAAGCGATAAGAAATTGTTTGACTTGTATATGACAATTTCATATTCATTAATAAAGCAACTGCTTAAGATAATATATATATCAAATGGTTCCGTCCGGAGACAATGCTTTTATCCTTGAGATAAAAGCAATGATCCTATCGTAAAGGGCCCCATATTTTATGAGTAAGATCCTTATTAATGCCATAGATCCTGAGGAGTGCAGGATTGCAAAAGTAAAAGATTTAAAACTCGAAGAATTTCATATCGAAAGTGCCGCAAGGGAAATTATTCACGGCAACATTTACAAAGCCGTTATTTCACGTGTTGAGCCAAGCCTTCAAGCCGTATTTGTAGATTACGGGGCGGATCGCCATGGATTTCTTCAGAAGCATGAAATCCATAGTGAGTATTTTCAGGACAATCTTTCAAAAGACAAATCCATAAAAAAAATGGTGAGGCGCGGCCAAGAACTCCTGGTTCAGGTCATAAAAGACCCGTTCATGAAAAAGGGGGCCATGCTCACAACTTACATATCTCTCCCGGGAAGATACCTGGTGCTTATGCCTGGAAGCAGCAGCCGGGGCATCTCACGCAAAATAGAAGATGAAGATGAGCGAAGCCGCCTTAAAGATATGATCAACAATCTCAAATTGCCTGAAGGATTCGGCATCATCGTGCGAACCGCCGGAATAAACTGTACCAAGATGAGAATGTCCAGGGATTTAAAATATCTTTTACGGCTCTGGAAAAACATCAAAAAAGATGTGGCCAAAGCAAAACCACCGGCATTGCTTTACAAGGAGCAAAACCTTGTGTTAAGATCCATACGTGACTATTTCACACCCGACGTGACCGAAATCCTCATTGACGATGTTGCCGTATATCATGAAGTTAAAAAGTTTGTTAAAATCATTTCCCCAAAACATACCAAGATTGTCAAACACTATAAAACGGACCGTCCCATATTCACAAAATACCAGCTTGAAGAACAGATTGCATCCATATATGAAAGCCGTGTCAAATTAAAATCTGGGGGATATATTATAGTAACACAGACAGAAGCGCTGGTAGCCATTGACGTCAATTCAGGAAAGGCCACTCAAAAAAAATCAATTGAACAGACCGCTCTTCAAACCAATATTGAAGCAGCCGAGGAAATTTCCCGCCAGCTGCGACTCAGAGATTTGGGCGGCCTTATCGTGATCGATTTTATCGACATGAGAGATCCCAAGCATAAATTAGAAGTTTTCAGGGCCTTGAAAAATAATGTAAAATACGACAAGGCCAAAACAAAGATCGGCAAAATTTCAATGTTCGGACTCATGGAAATGTCAAGACAGCGTCTCAGACCCTCAATTGAATTCAGCAGTTTCGAATCCTGCAGTCATTGCGGAGGCAAAGGACTGATACTTTCCACCGAGATGCTGGTCCTCGACTTTCTCCGCAAACTTCGCCTTGAAACCTTAAAAGATAACATCTCAAACGTAAAAGGAATCGTTCCATCGGTAGTGGCCGACTATCTTTTGAATAAAAAACGCAAGGAGATTCTCGACCTGGAAATAAGGCGCAATCTTTCCATCAGCATCGAGGGAGACAATACTTTACTCCCGGGAATGAGCAAGATTATTTGTGAAGAATAAAACACGGACCTAACCCGAACAAGCCCTTCCTTTATCCGAACGAACTGCGGAGCAAGACAGACAGGCCAAACCCGAGACTAAAAACTATGTGACGCCCAGATAAAAAAACATAAAGGATTCTATCACAGTCATGCCTAAAAAACCTTCTGAAATATCGACCAAATTTATAGGGATTCTAGTAGGTTGTTTTGTTCTTATCGCAGTTGCCGGTTTATGCCTCTGGTTGAAGAAAAATACAAAGGTTCTCCCTCATAGCGTGCCCGAAGAAGTTCATAGGCCTGCAACAGGGGAGACCGTTATTGATTACAATAACATCGAAAAAGACAAAGCGCTCATAGCGCTTATGCAAAAGCGCAAGGCAGAATATGGAATTGAAAAAGGGATTGACATGATAACAAAATCTGATGAATCCTTTAAAATAGGCAACTCAACGGTCTCCATGCAGGAGATTTTGGATAAAATACGGATTAAAAGTGGCGATATTGTTGAAAAGGACCTCAAGTCCAACAAAATGGATTCCATGAAACATTCAGAAGCATTTGGAATACACGTTGTTCAGCCCGGGGATAATATCTGGAATATACATTTTAATTTCCTAAAAGATTATTTTGCCCATAAAGGCATCTCCCTGTCACCACTTGCTGACGAACCCGCAAGGGGGGGGCAAAGTTCGGGGGTTGGAAAACTTCTTAAATTTTCTGAAAGTACGGTTAACATTTATAATATAAAAGAACGTAAAATAGATGCTGATCTTAACCTGATCTATCCTTTGAGCAAGGTGGTTATTTATAATATGGACCAAATTTTTGCACTTTTGGATCTCATCGATTACGAACACGTAAATCGCATTCAATTTGACGGGGATACGCTGTGGATCCCGCCAAATTGATAAGACCTTTGCAAAACGCCCCTTTTTGCTCTATTTCTGCGTCATTCCTATATGCCAGGCTTCCAGCGCCCCGAGGTAATTTTTAATCCAAATCCATTGATCGTTAAGTGGTTTCTGTGGACCATGTTTTTTATAATGAAATAAACATTTGACGTATAGAATCAATTGCAGTATATCAGCGCCGTTTTTATACTTAAATTTTGCATGAAAATTAATCGGATAAAGTTTGTGGGAAATCGATGGGTTTCAAATAACTAATCCAATACCATTATAAGGAGGATATATCTTGATAGATATCGCTTACGCAATGGGCCAGGGCGGAGGTGCTGCAGGCCAGGGAGCAGGAGGATTTTCATCACTGATCCCGATTATCCTAATGTTCGTTATATTCTATTTTCTGCTTATTCGGCCTCAGCAGAAAAAATCCAAAGAACATCGTGAATTGATAAATCGGCTTAAAAAGGGGGACCGCATCATTACAAGCGGAGGACTTCACGGTCGAATTACAGCCGTAAGTGAGACTACGATGACTGTTGAAATAGCGGACAAGGTTCGGGTAAAGATTGCCCGAGGCAATGTCGCGCAGGTCGTCCAGGCAACATCACAGACCCAGGAAACAAAAAAAAAGAAGAACTGATTTAACTAGCGGTCCTTATTCGCAGAAATTGGCTGGCTTCTTCTCCTTACGTCACTTATGCGCAAGTTATATCTCCCTTCGGCGTGATGGATTCCCGCTTGCAGCGTGGATGAATGGACGTAATTTTACATTAGGTGCAATTTCAGGAAAGGAAAAGATCATTGAAGAATCTCTCATGGCGGGCTGTTTCCGTTATTGTAGTTATTATTGTTGCCGTTATTTATATTCTTCCGACCATAAACCCATCGTTGTGGCCGCATAAAAAGATAAACTTGGGGCTGGATCTTCAAGGCGGCATGCATCTTGTACTTGAAGTGGATACGGAAAAAGCCGTGGAAAGCACCATAGAACGTATCAGCCAGGAAATTCGAGGTTTTATAAAGAAGGAGCGTATCCGGCATATCGGCTTGAATCGTATAGATGGTAGCCGTATTTCCGTGGAATTGCAAGGTCAAGAAAACATTGACAAATTTGAAAAACTGCTCGACAAAGAATTTAAAAATTTGCGCATCCTTTCAAGATCAACCTACAACGAAATCCTTACGTTTATGCTGGATCTTCCTGACAGGGAGTCCGATCAAATTAAAAAGCTGGCAACCGAACAGGCTCTTGAAACCATCAGAAACCGGATCGACCAGTTTGGCGTCAGTGAACCGGATATTCGACAACAGGGTGAAAAACGCATACTTATCCAACTCCCCGGCATCAAAGATACAAAAAGGGCCAAGGATCTTATCGGACGGACCGCTCTTTTAGAATTCAAACTGGTCGATGAAACCCATGATTTAAATTCCGCCCTGCAAGGGAATGTGCCTCCGGGCAGCGAGGTCCTCTATGGCATTAAAGAAGATCCGGAAACACGGCGGGTCATAAAAACTCCCTATCTTATAAAAAAACGGACCCTTTTAACCGGGGCACATCTAACTGATGCAAAGGTTCAAATAGATTCTCAATACAATGAACCCTATGTTTCCATCAATTTCGATAAAAAAGGGGGAAGAGATTTTGGAAGGATAACCGGAGCAAATGTAAAAAAACGTCTGGCAATCGTTTTGGATAAAAAAGTCTATTCGGCACCGGTTATCCAGGAAAAAATTACCGGCGGTCAGGCTCGAATTACCGGTCGTTTCACCACTGAAGAAGCTCGTGATCTTGCCATTGCTCTTCGTGCCGGCGCCCTTCCGGCTCCGGTCAATATCCTTGAGGAAAGAACCGTAGGCCCTTCTCTTGGAACCGATTCCATTAGAAAGGGAATCATCTCAATGTGTGTCGGCGGCATCCTCGTTATTCTGTTCATGATTGCCTATTACAGGGGGTCAGGACTTATCGCAGATGTTGCGCTGATTCTTAATATTGTTCTGATCGCCGGGGGGCTGGCCGGCTTTCAGGCCACGTTGACACTACCGGGTATCGCAGGGATAATCCTTACGATCGGCATGGCCGTCGATGCTAATGTGCTTATATTCGAACGGATACGGGAGGAAATGAGCATCGGCAAGACACCCCGAGCGGCGGTGGCTTCGGGTTATGACAGGGCTACTCTTACCATACTCGATGCGAACGTAACAACGCTTATTGCAGCCCTTGTCCTGTTCCAGTTTGGCACCGGCCCGGTTAAAGGATTTGCAGTAACACTCAGTTTGGGCGTACTTTCCAGTCTGTTTACCGCCCTTATTCTGTCCCGGTTAATATTCGATTATTTCTTGGCAAAACTAAAGAGCAAACAACTGAGCATCTAACATCTGATAAAGCATAACACCATAATCTTAGGGGAC